>NZ_JBYTAE010000032.1:0-56173 GCF_058787875.1 Hydrogenophaga sp. FW305-3-2-15-A-LB1
CCCCCACAGCCGCCCCCGCCGCCTGCGCCGGGATGCCTTTTCCCGCGACCTGGTGCGTGAGCACCGCCTCAGCCCGGCCGACCTGATCTACCCGGTGTTCGTGCTGGATGGCCAGAACCGGCGCGAAGCCGTGGCCTCGATGCCGGGCGTGGAGCGCCTGAGCCTTGACCTGCTGTTGCCAGTGGCCGAGGACTGCGTGGCGCTGGGCATCCCGGCCATGGCGCTGTTCCCGGTGATCGACCAGTCGCTCAAGACGCCGGACGGCCAGGAGGCCCTGAATCCGGACGGGCTGGTGCCGCGCGTGGTGCGTGAGCTGAAGAAGCGCTTCCCGCAGCTCGGTGTGATGACCGATGTGGCGCTGGACCCCTACACCAGCCACGGACAGGACGGCGTGCTCGACGAGCACAACTACATCCTGAACGACCCCACGGTGGAGATCCTGGTGAAACAGGCCCTGACGCAGGCGCAGGCGGGCGTGGACATGGTCGCACCCAGCGACATGATGGACGGGCGCATCGGCGCCATCCGCACCGCACTCGAGGCCAACGGCCTGGTGCACACGCGCATCATGGCCTACAGCGCCAAGTACGCCAGCGCCTTCTATGGCCCGTTCCGCGACGCGGTCGGTTCGGCCACCAACCTGGGCAAGGCCGACAAGAAGGTCTACCAGATGGACCCGGGCAACTCCAACGAAGCCTTGCGCGAGGTGGCGCTGGACCTGGCCGAAGGCGCCGACATGGTGATGGTCAAACCCGGCATGCCCTACCTGGACATCGTGCGCCGGGTCAAGGACGAGTTTGGCGTGCCGACCTTCGCCTACCAGGTCAGCGGCGAGTACGCCATGCTCAAGGCCGCCGCCCTCAACGGCTGGCTGGACCACGACGCGGTGATGATGGAAAGCCTGCTGGCCTTCAAGCGCGCGGGCGCCGACGGCATGCTCACCTACTTCGCGCGCGACGCGGCGCGCCTGCTGCGCGGCTGACACCAGGCACCCACCCCACCATGCGCATCTTCCACGTCCTGCCCGGCTCGGTGAACGAATCCGGCGCCCTGCCCATGGTGTTGCCGGAGAAAGGCTACATCTGGATCGCCTGCGGGCGGCGCGAGTTCGAGCTGGAACAGGGCGCGGTGCAGTCCACCCTGCAGGTGCTGTGCGGCATGACGCTGGTGGACCTGCACATCGCCGACCTGCTGAACAACCAGCTGCCCTCGCACTACGACTACACCTCGCAGTACGACATCCTGGTGTTCCGCCGGCTGGCCGCCGGCCACAGCGAGACCGACCTCGCCCACCCCGGCGAGGTGCTCACCCAGTCCGTCAAACGCGGCGGCCCGCCCGTGCTGCGGCGCATCGACACCAGCCCGGTCGGCTTCGCGGTGTTCGACCGCGTGCTGCTCACGGTGCACCCCGTCGGCTGCCAGGCGCTGGAGCAGTACGCCATGCGGCTGCTCTCGGCCGCCACCGCCGCTTCGCGCGCGGCCGGCGTGCACCTGCCGCCCAGCCCGGCCGACCTGATGCTACGCATCGTCAACCAGATGGTCGACGGCTACCTCGCGCTGCGCCGCGAGCTCACGCGCCAGCTCGACCACTGGCAGACCGAACTGCTGATGCCCAAGGCCCGCTTCAGCAACTGGGGTTCGCTGCTGGACGCGCGCATCTCGCTGCACCAGCTCGACGAGATCTGCGAGGACCAGCGTTCCGCCATCCAGGACTGGAACGAGAACCTCGCCACCTGGGAGCCGACCGACGCGATCGGCGGGCAACGCGGGCTGGAGCTGCTCAAGGTGCGTTCGCGCGATGTGCTCGAGCACATCGAGCGCGTGGTGCACCACGTGCGCCGGCTGGAGCAGAACGCGGAAACCGCGGTGCAGATGCACTTCTCGGCGCAGAGCAACCGCACCAACGACATCATGCGCACGCTCACCGCGCTGACCGCCATCTTCCTGCCGCTGAACCTGATCGCGGGCATCTTCGGCATGAACTTCCAGTTCATCCCGCTGCTGCACCAGCAGACCGGCTTCTGGTGGGCCATCGGCTCCATGGCACTGACCGCCGTGGTGCTCGGCGTGCTGTTCTGGCGCAAGCGCTACCTGGTGCGCACAAGCCGCTGAAGCCTCACACGTAAGGCGGCGCCAGGCCCTCATTGGCCAGCACCCGCTGCACCGATGGCCTTGCCAGCATGCGCTGCAGGTACGGGCCCAGGTGCTGACGGTCCCGCGCCGGCGCGCTGGGGAAGTTGCGCGTCCAGCGGCACAGCGTGAACACGTAGGCATCGAGCAGCGTGAACTGCTCGCCCATGAACCATGGACCGCCACGGCGTTCGATTTCGGCATCCAGCTGGTTGAGCAGCGGCCCCACGCGGGCCTGGGCGTTGCGCTGCACTTCCGCGGCGACCTCGGTGTGCCCGGTATCGGCCCAGCGCTCGGGGTAGAAGTAGACGATGAGCGTGGCCTGCAGGGTGTTGGTCAGCCACATGAGCCACTTGTAGGCATGGGCACGGTCGCGCGTGTCCATGGGTGGCATCAACGCGGCCTTCGGGTGCGTGTCGCTCAGGTGCAGGCAGATCGCGGCCGTTTCATACAGCACCAGATCACCGTCGACCAGCACCGGGATCAGGCCGTTCGGGTTGAGCGCGAGGTAGGCCGGCGTCTTGTGCCCACCGTTCTGTTTGTCGACCAGCACGCGCTCGTAGGGCACGCCGATTTCTTCGAGCAGGATGTGCGGCACCATCGCGGCGCTGCTGGGGGCGAAGTGCAGTTGGATCATGGGATTCAAGGGGTGGGTGGGGGCACGCCAAAGAGCTTCGCGCCATTGTCCCAGGCGATGCGCCGCGCCACGTCGGCCGGCAGCCCGCCCAGCCAGGTGCGGTAGCCCTTCATGAGCTCGTCGTAGTACAACCAGCGCTGGTTGATCCAGGTGTCCGAGCCGATCAGGAAACGGTCCGGGTACTTGAGCAGCAGCGCGCGCCATTCGGGGCAGAGCTGGCCGTCGGCGCAGGTCAGGCCGGGGCGGTACGACAGCTCGCCCACCAGGCGCGGGTAACGCGCGAAGAGTTCGTCCACCCGCGCCACCGGCGTGCCACCGATGCCGGTGTGGGCCCAGATCAGGAGCGACCTGCGGCCCTTGGAAGGCGTGTTGGCCATCAGCAAGTCGATCGCCGCATCGTCCACGTGCGCGAGGATGGCAAGGTCCTTCTCTTCGGCCAGGGCCATGAGCTGTTTGGCCACCGGGCCATTGGCGTTGGCGCTGTCGTACAGGTGGAATTCGCCCAGGCCGCGGTAGCGCCCGGCGGGCGTGCCGCGCTGGAGTTCGGCGTTGACCATCTCGACGATGGTAGGGTCGCGGAACCAGTTGTTGTAGTCGGCGCGGTCGCGGTACAGGCGCACGAAGGGCACGACCGCGACACCGGCCTTGCGCGTCTGCTCGCGCGCACTGGCCAGCGCCTTGGTGCCGTCGTTGGGCCGCGAGTTGGCAACGATGGCGCGCACCCCGTTGCGCTGCATGCGGTCGAGCACATCGGCCATGGGGTGCGGGCAGCCCGGGGCCGGTGTGTCGTGCGTGCAGGCTTCGTTGTTGTAGTGCAGGTGCGCGTCGAACAGCGGGCCGCTGTAGTCGGCGGCCGCCGCGCCCGCGCAGGCCCCGATCAGCAGCCCCAGCGATGCCGCGGCGCGCCACACGGTGTCAGCCCAGGTGTTGCGCGAAGAAAGCCAGCGTGCGCTCGCGCGCCAGCTTGGCCGCCGCCTCGTTGTACGAGCCGCGCTGGTCGCAGTTGAAGCCGTGGTTGGCGTCGTACACATGCACCGTCACGCCGGGTTGGGCCTTCTTGAAGGCCTCCACCGTGTCGAGCGGAATCCAATGGTCCTGCGCGCCGAAATGCACCATCACCGGCACGGTGGGCCGGCGCTCGAGCTCCGCGCCCACCGTCATGCCGCCACCGTAGTACGGCGCGGCGGCGGACAGTCCCTGCAGCGCGCTGGCCGAACGCCAGGTGAGCAGGCCGCCCCAGCAGTAGCCGAGGATGCCGACCTTGCCGGCCTGCGCCGCGTGCTGGATCGCGGCCTGGATGTCGGGCATCACGCCCGGCGCCGGCAGGCCTTCCACGGCGGCCTTGAGCTCCATGCCGGCCTTCATGTCGGCCTCGGTGTAGCCGAGTTCCACACCGGGCTTGGCGCGGTGGAAGGTGTGCGGCGCGACCACGAAGTACCCATCGGCCGCGTAGCCGTCGGCCACCGAGCGGATGTGCGAGTTCAAGCCGAAGATTTCCTGCAGCAGCACCAGGCCGCCCTTGGCCTTGCCGCTGGGCTGGGCCACGTAGGCCGGGCATTTGAAGCCGTCGGCGGAGGTGAGTTCGATCGTCTGACCCATGGTGTTTCTCCTGTTGTCGGGTTGAAAAAGTCAGGCGCGCAGCCGGCGCGCCACGAAGTCGAGGCGGTCCTGGCCCCAGAACAGTTCACCGTCGATGACGTAGCTGGGCGCGCCGAACACGCTGAGGTCGATGGCGGCCTGCGTGTGCCCGTCGTAGCGCGCCTGCACCTCGGGCTGCCGGGATTGCGCCAGCCGCGCGGCATCCAGACCGGTCTCGGCCAGCAGGGCCGCCAGCGTGGCGTCGTCGGCGATGTCGCGCTGCTGTGCCCAGACGGCGGCCAGCACCGCGCCGGTCAGGCGCATCGCGGCCTCGTCGCCGTCGTGCTGGGCCACGGCGGTGATCAGCCGCGCGGCGGGGTCGCCCGCCACGGGAAAGAAGCGGGGCTCGGGGTGGAGCGGGATGTCCAGCGCCTCGCTGAAGCGGCGCAGCTCGAGCAGGCGGTAGGCCTGGCGCTGCGGCGCGCGCTTCTGCAGGGGCAGCCCGCCGGACAGCGGGAAGATCTTGCCCAGGTCCATGGGCCGCACGCGCACGGCCGTGCCGGTCTCGCGCAGCAAGGCCGCAAAACGCGCGTGGCCCAGGTAGGCCCAGGGGCTTTGCGGGACGAAGTAATAGTCGACTGTGCGACGCATGTCGGTCTCCTGTCGCTGTTGTAATGGCAAGCTCGGTGGCGAGCCCGTGTTGTACGCGATGCCACCACATTCTGCAGGAGACGGGTTATGGCTGAGATGACAGGCCGGGCGCTGCTGGTCACCGGGGGCGGGCGCGGCATCGGCGCGGCCACCGCCCGGCTGGCCGCGCGGCAGGGCTGGGCGGTGGCGGTGAACTACACCGCGAACTCGCTCTCGGCCGACGAGGTGGTGCGCGCGATCCGCGCCGAGGGCGGCACGGCCATGAGCGTGCAGGCCGATGTGGCGGACGAAGAGCAGGTGCTCGCGATGTTCGCGAAGATCGACGCCAAGCTCGGCCGCCTGCACGGCCTGGTGAACAACGCGGGCGTGGTCGACGTGACGGCCCGCGTGGACGAGATGAGCGTGGCGCGCTGGCGCCGCATGTTCGACATCAACGTGATCGGCTCGATGCTGTGCGCGCGCGAGGCGGTGCGCCGCATGAGCACAAAACACAGCGGCGAAGGCGGGTCCATCGTGAACCTCTCCAGCGCGGCCTCGCGCCTGGGCTCGGCCGGCCAGTACGTGGACTACGCGGCGGCCAAGGGCGCGATCGACGCCTTCACCATCGGCCTGGCGCGGGAAGTGGCCAGCGAGGGCGTGCGCGTCAACGCGGTGCGCCCGGGGCTGATCGAGACCGGGATCCACGCCTCGGGCGGCCTGCCCGACCGGGTGCGCGACCTCAAGCACCAGGTGCCCATGCAGCGCGGCGGCCGGGCCGAGGAGGTGGCGCAGGCCATCGTCTGGCTGCTGTCCGACGCCGCGAGCTACACCACCATGACCCTGATGGACGTCTCTGGAGGACGCTGACATGACCACGACCACAAACACCCCCGACACCTCGCACATCAAGTACTGGTGGGAAGACCTGCAGGTCGGCGAGACACGCGACCTGGGCACCATCACGCCGACCGAAGAGGAGACGGTGGCCTTCGCGCGCCAGTTCGACCCGCAACCCTTCCACCTCGACGCCGAGGCCGCCAAAGCCTCGGTGTTCGGCGCGCTCAGCGCCAGCGGCTGGCACACCTGCGCCATGGCGATGCGGCTGATGGTGACCAACTTCCTCAACGAAAGCTCCAGCCTGGGCTCGCCCGGCCTGGAGAGCGTGAAGTGGCTCAAGCCGGTGTTCCCGGGCGACACGCTGCGGTTGCAGCACACGATCCTGGAAAAACGCCCCATGAGCAAGCGCCTGGACGTGGGCCTGGTGCGCACCACCTGGGAGATGTTCAACCAGCACGGCGACAAGGTGCTGTACATGGAGGGCTACGGCATGTTCCGGCGCCGCGAGCCGGGCACACCGTGATCGGTCAACTTCCTTTGGCCGAAGCAGCACTGATCGCAGTGCCACGCTCGGCGGGGGGAACGTCCCCCAGCATGGCGCCAATGGGGGCCTCCAGCAAGGACACCCCGTAACGCGACAAATGGTCGTCGTCCGAGTAGCGACTGGCGGCCTGTGTTCCGATGCGGCAAATCTGGGGCGTGCACAGAAGGTCGTCAAAAGAGATCACATGGATCGCGCCCCGATTTGCTGCGCTCGCCATCGCGGCGTCGACATAAGACTGCAACCTGCGATGTTGTTCAACCGGAATGGAAATGGCTGCGAGATGGTCATCGTTTAGCCGCTGGCTCACCGCCGCACGGCTGTAGGCCAGCCTTGCATTTTCCAGTTGCTGCGGCACTTGGCGAACCAGGTAGATTTCGGACCCGATTCCGCGATAACGCTCCACGGTGGCAGTCAAGCCGTGCTCAAATGCGGCCCGAGACGTTGCCTGCACCGGGTCTGAATGGGCAGTCGTGCCTAGGAGACTGAATTCCTTTCCCGCATACCCACCATCGGTGTAGTAAGTCCAACGAGCCACCAGGATCACCTTCTTGATGCCCTGCGCCTTGACGTACTCAAATATCCGCTCGTTCAAGGCGTGACAATTCCGGATGTCCTGATCGGCCCGCAGCGCATATACCTCCAACAGGGGAGGACAGCCACTTGCGCCGGCAAAGGCACCGGCCAAATTCAACTGTTTCGCCACCCGATCAAAGCTCTCGTGCAACGCATGGGCATGGGAATCACCCATCAGGAAAAAGGCCTCAGGAGCCTCCTGCTTGCCCAATCGGCAGAGCCAGTTGTCGTTTTGGTGGACGAGGTCCGCATCAAAACAATGTGCAGGAATGTTAGGGGCTTTCAGACTGTCCAGAACTTGGTCGGACAAGAGCTTCCGATGCACGACCTGAGCCTGGCTGTACAGGAAAAATCCTGCGCCAAAAACCAGCGTGGTACCGAGGAAGAATGCGCCATAGGCTCGTCGCACGTCGCCATCACCGCTCCTGTCGGAGAACGCCTTGGCACGCCTGACGGGGTTTTCCACGAGATGGCGGGTCAGCCACGCCAACACTACCATCAGCAGGCACAGCCAGACCACCTGCACAACGGTCAAGTCACCGCCCAAGCGCAAGCGGGCGAAAACCAGCACCGGCTGGTGCCACATGTACATGGCGTAGCTCAGCAGTCCCACGTAGACCACCGGCTTCATCGACAGCAACGACCCTGTCCAGGTCGATCGGCTGGCGCACGCAATGATCAGCGCCGCGCCCACCGTGGGCAAGATGGCATAGCGCCCTGGAAAGGGAGTGCTCTCGTCAAAGGCAAAAACGGCCATCGCGATCATCATCAGGCCCAAGAGGCCCAGCACTTCGGCCACATGGCCGCCGCGCAATGATCGCGCGGTCAACGCGGGCGCTGCCGCCAGGAGAGCACCCGTGAGCAGTTGCCAGGCGCGGGTGAAGATGAAGTAATAGGCAGCAGACGGATGCCTTCTTGACGCCCAATCGGCCAGTCCGAAACTAAGCATGAGACACCCCGCCAGAATCCACGGGAGCGCCCTCCGGTTGAACTTGAAAAGCCCCAGCAGAATGACCGGGAAGAGCAGGTAGAACTGCTCCTCTACCGACAGGCTCCAGGTGTGCAGCAAAGGTTTGAGTTCGGCCGCCGAGTCGAAATAGCCGGACTGCCCCCAGAAAACGAAGTTGGACAGGAACACGGACGTGGAAGCCAGTGTCTTGCCGAACTCGGCCAGCTCTTCAGGGAGCATCCAGAGCCATGCAAATGGAATGCAAGCCACGAGCACCAAACCCAACGTGGGCGCGATTCGGCGAATGCGGCGTTCATAGAAGTTCAGGAAACCGAAGCGCCGATGATCTGCTTCCTCAAGAATCAACGTGGTGATCAGGTATCCGCTGATGACGAAGAAGACATCAACACCCACATAACCGCCAGAAAATCCGGCCAGGCCAGCGTGAAACAAGATCACAGGAACAATCGCAATGGCGCGCAAACCATCGACTTCTGGCCTGTACTGCATAGAAATGGCTGTTTATGTTGAGGGATGACGTCACGACCCACGATCTGCGGGAAACCCTGCACATGGCCGTTGGCGGCCATAGCATAGCGGCGTGCTGGCAACACAGCGCCTAGGCGGTTGCGCCGATTGTCACAGCCATTGGCCTTTGGTAGAGAATCGCCGGCATGGATTTCAAGCCGCTCATCACCCTGCTGGCGATCGTCAACCCGCTGGCGATCGTGCCCTTCTTCATCCACTACACGCAGGGCTTCTCGCGCCAGCAGCGGCAGCGCACGGTGATGATCTCGGCCTTCAGCGCCTTCGCGGTGATCGCCACCTGCGCCGTCATCGGCCTGCAGATCCTGGAGTTCTTCAGCATCTCGCTCGCGAGCTTCCAGGTCGGCGGCGGCATGCTGCTGCTGACCTCGGCACTGTCCATGCTCAACGCGCGGCCGGCGGAGGCCAAGGCCACCGACCAGGAACTGAGCGACACCTCGGCGCGCACCTCCATCGCGGTGGTGCCGCTGACCATCCCGCTGCTCACCGGGCCGGCCACCATGTCCACCGTGGTGATCTACGCCGACCAGGCCAAGACCTTCTTCCAGCACGCCGCGCTGGTGGGTTACGGCGTGGTGATCGCCCTGGCCACGGCCATCTGCTTCACCTTGGCCGAGCCGATCGCGCGCTTCCTGGGCCAGACCGGCATCAACGTGATGACGCGGCTGATGGGCCTGATTCTGGCCGCGCTGTCGGTCGAGGTGATGGCGACCGGCCTGGTGAAGCTGTTCCCAGCGTTACTGGGCTGAGGGGTAGAGGTTCAGCGTCTGCGCCTGCAGGCGCGAGAGGCCCAGCAGCGCGTCGGTGAACGGCGTGGGCACGCCGGTGAGCTGGCCGAGTTCGCGCACCACGGTCACCAGGGCGTCGAGTTCCACCGGCTTGTGCGCCTGCACGTCCTGCAGCATCGAGGTCTTGAACGCACCGAGCTTGAGCGTGACCGCGTGGCGGTCTTCGGGCTGTTGGTCGATCGGGATGCCGATGCGCGCCCCGATGTCCTTGGCCTCGAGCATGACGCGGCTGATGAAGTCGCGCACCAGTGGGTCACCCAGGATGCGGTCGGTGGTGGCGCCGGTGAGTGCGCTCACGGGGTTCACCGTCATGTTGCCCCAGAGCTTGTACCAGACGTCTTTCTGGATCTGCGGCGACACCGTGGCGTTGAGCCCCGCGCGCCGCAGCAGCTCGGCCAGGGCCGCCACCCGCTCGCTGGACTCGCCCGAAGGCTCGCCAAGAATGAGGCCGTTGCCGAAGTGGTGGCGGATCACGCCGGGCGCGTCCACCGAGCAGCTGGCGTGCACCACGCCGCCGATGACGTGGCGCGCCGGGATGCAACGCTCGATCTCGCCCTCGGGGTCCACCGTTTTCAGGCGCGTGCCGGCGCGCTCGCCGCCAAAGCCGTTGAAGAACCACCAGGGCACGCCGTTCATGGCGGTGAGCACCACAGTGTGGCGCCCGATCAGCGGCGCGATGCCGCGCGCCAGGTCGGGCAGCGAGGGTGCCTTCACGGCCACGATCACGAGGTCCTGCACGCCCAGGGTCACGGCGCTGGCGGCGGCCTGCACCGGCGCGCCCTGCAGCTGGCCGTCCTGGTGCAGCTGCAGGCCATCGCGCTGCAGGGCCGCGAGCGTCTCGCCGCGCGCGAGCGCGCTCACGATGCAACCGGTGTGCGAGAGCCGCACGCCGAGCCAGCCGCCGATGGCGCCCGCGCCGACGATGGCCACACGCTGAAAGTCAGAGGAAGAGGTCAAGGGATCACTCCAGGTAGCTGCGGTCCAGGCGGTTCACCTGCCGGACCAGCGCGTCGAACACGTCACGGCCGGCGCCGTGATGGGGGTTGAACTGCAGCGCATCGCGCGTGCATTTTTCGGCGATGCCCTCAGGCACTGGCAGGGCCGCCTGCGCGCCGCCCATCGAGAACGTGGCCATCTGGATTTCGCAGGCGCGCTGCAGCGTCCAGAGAATGGCGAAGGTCTGTGGCAGGGTGGCGCCCCAGGCCAGCAGGCCGTGGTTGCGCAGGATCACGGCCGGGCGGTCGCCGATGCTTTTGAGCAGGCGCGGCGCTTCGTCCGCGTGGATGGTGATGCCTTCGAAGGTGTGGTACGCCACCATGCCGTGCAGCTGCGCGGTGTAGAAGTTGGTCTGCTGCAGGCCGTCCTTCAGGCAGGCGACGGCCACGCCGGCGGTGGTGTGGGTGTGCATCACGCAGTGCGCACCGGGCAGGCCGTCGTGGATGGCGGCATGCACCGTGAAACCGGCCGGGTTGACCGGGTGCGGCGAACCGTCGAGCACGTCGCCCTGCAGGTTGATCTTCACCAGGTTGCGCGCGGTGACCTCGCTGTAGTGCAGGCCGAAGGGGTTGATCAGGAACTGCTTGTCGTCCCCACAGACGCTGGCGGGCAGGCGCAGCGTGATGTGGTTGTAGATCATCTCGGTCCAGCCCAGCATGGCGAAGACGCGGTAGCAGGCGGCGAGCTCGACGCGCGCGGCCCATTCGTCCGGGTGCATGCCGGCGGGCGTGGCGGTGGTGGTGGGCAGGGCGGCGTTCATGGGGGTGGTCTCCTAGTACACACTGCCCTTGGCCTGGGCAGGCACGGCGGGCGCATCGGTCTTGAAGCGCGCGGCCAGGGCGCTGGTCTGGCGCGCGAGGATCTGGGTGTCCAGCCCCACGGCCACGAACACCGCGCCCAAGGCGAGGTAGTGGCGCGCCTGGGCCTCGTCGGTGGTCAGGATGCCGGGCGCCTTGCCGGCGCGCAGGATGCGCGCGATAGCGTCCTCGATCGCGACCTGCACCTCGGGGTGGCCCGGGTCGCCCACGTGGCCGAGCGAGGCGGAAAGGTCGGCCGGACCGATGAAGACGCCGTCCACGCCGGGCGTGGCCGCGATGGCATCAAGCTGCTGCAGGGCCTCGCGCGTCTCCGCCTGCACCAGCAGGCAGACCTGGGCGTTGGCCT
Source organism: Hydrogenophaga sp. FW305-3-2-15-A-LB1 (assembly GCF_058787875.1). Lineage (NCBI taxonomy): Bacteria > Pseudomonadati > Pseudomonadota > Betaproteobacteria > Burkholderiales > Comamonadaceae > Hydrogenophaga > Hydrogenophaga sp. FW305-3-2-15-A-LB1. The sequence continues at coordinate 11,373 of NZ_JBYTAE010000032.1, forward strand.
CTTTCGCGTAGTTCGGGTAACGGCCCCAGCGCGAGGCCCGGGCGCCGGCCATGCCGCGAACGCCGCCCTGGCCGTCGTTCTGCGGGTAGCGGCAGGCGCGCACCAGCTGGGCCGCCTGCTCGGGCGTGTCCACCATGGGCACCAGCAGGGTCTGCAGGCCGACGTCGAGGTACTGCTTGATGATCGCCGCATCGCCCACGGGCACGCGCGCGATGGCGTGCGAGCCCGGGTAGGCGGCGATGGCCTGGGCCTGCGACAGCAGGTCCAGCAGGCCGTTGGGCGAGTGCTCGCCGTCGATCAGCAGCCAGTCGAAGCCGGCGCCGGCGCAGATTTCCGCGCTGTAGGGGTTGGCCAGGCCGAGCCAGAAGCCGATTTGCGCGCGGCGCTCGGCGAGCGCCTGTTTGAAGGGGTTGACGGGGGTTTGCATGGGGTGGGGAGAGAAATTCAGACGAACTGGAAACGAAGGCTGCCGAGCGGGCCGTAGTCGGCCTCGAACAGGTCGCCCTGGCGGGCCGCGACCGGCCGCGTGAACGAGCCGGCCAGCACGATCTGGCCAGGCTGAAGCGATTCGCCCCAGGGCGCGAGCTTGTGCGCGAGCCACGCGATGCCGACCGCCGGGTGGCCTTGCACCCCGGCGGCCAAGCCGGTTTCTTCCACCACGCCGTTCTGCCGCAGGATGGCGCCGCACCAGGGCAGGTCGAGGGTGAACGGGTCGGCGCGGTAACGCAGATCGCCCTCGCCGATCACGATGCCGGCGTTGGCCGCGTTGTCGCTGATGGTGTCGAACACCTTGCGCATCACCTTGGTGTGGCGGTCGAACTGCTCGATGCGCGCATCGATGATCTCGATGGCGGGCGTCACGTACTCGGTGGCCGCGAGCACGTCTTCCACCGTCACGTCCTTGCCCTGCAGAGGCGACTTGAGCACGAAGGCGAGCTCCACCTCCACGCGCGGCGCGATGAAGCGCGACGTCGGGATCTGCAGCACCTCGCCCGCCGAGGCGGTGAAGCGCATGCTGTCGAGCAGGGTGCCGTAGTCGGGCTCGTCGATCTGGCTGGAGATCTGCATGGCGCGGCTGGTGAGGCCGATCTTGTGGCCGATCACCTGCTTGCCGGCGGCCACCTGCAGGCCCACCCAGGCACGGCCGACGCGGTAGCCGTCGTCGACCGTCATGCCGGGAAAGCGTTTGGAGAAGTGCTCCAGCGGCACGCGGCTGCGTTCCGAAGCGTCGAGCTCGGCCGCGAGCCGCTGGATGAGGGTGTCGTCGAGCATGGGGTCAGCTCCGGTTGAACAGCGGGTGCAGGGAACTGGTCTTGGCGTCGAACACCTCGTGGCCCTCGTCCACTTGCACGGTGATGCCGATGGCGCGCGTGGCGAGCTGCACGGCGAAGTGCGCCTTCACCACGGCCTGCAGCGCCTCGCCCACGCGCTGGTGGGTGACGGCGCTGCGGCCCTGGGCCATGCGCACGTTCATGTAGACGAAGGCGTAGTCGCCCCCCAGGCCGGCGGCGATGCCGGCCGCGCCGCCGTCCGAGATGGCGCTGTGCGCCGCCGGGTAGGCCAGCACGCGCGTGCCACCGGTGGGGAAGACCTGCTTGTCGGCCTCGTCGCGCACCGCGAGCATGGCGTCGCACAGCTCGCGGCAGAGCGCGCCCATGTCGGTACCGCCTTCGCTGGCGGGCTTGTCGAGGTTGGGGGTGTAGAGGATGACGAGGTGCGGCATGGGTGGCGTTCTCAGAGTCGGGAGACGGCCTGGTATCCCTTGGCCGACGAGGCCTGTGCGGCGGGGATGGCCGCGCCGGTCTGCGGCGTGACGGGGAAGACGGCGTTGATCTGGCCGGTGCCGGAGGCGCCGAAGTACGGGGTGATGACCTCGGCCTGGCCGTCGTAGTCGCTCCAGCCGAGGGCGCCGAGCATCATGGCGGTGTCGTGCATGAAGCCTTCGCCGTGGCCCTTGGCGGCGTACTCGGGCAGCATTTCGCAGAAGGCTTTCCACTCGCCCTGCTCCCACATCTCGACGACGCGGCGGTCGAGCGTTTCGAGGAAGGGGGTCCAGATCTTGAAGGCGAAGTCGGGCGCAAGGCCGTTCTGCGCGAAGCGGTGGCTGAGGGAGCCGCTGGCGAAGAAGGCGACGGTGCCGTCGTAGTGGTCTTCGACGGCCTTGCGCATGGCCCAGCCGAGGCGCGCGCTGTCGTTGAGGTAGTGCGACTGGCACAGCGCCGAGACCGAGACGGCCTTGAAGTGCTGGTCGGCGTTCATGTAGCGCATGGGCACGAGGGTGCCGTATTCGGGGCCGAGGGTGGTGGCGTCGTGGGCCAGGGTTTCGACGCCGTGCTGGTTGCACACCTTGGCGAGCAGCTGGCCGAGTTCGGGGTTGCCCGGGATCTCGAACGGCATGTTGCTGATGAAGTGGGGCAGCTCGTTGCTGGTGTAGGTGCCCTGGAAGTGGGGCGCGCAGTTGAGGTGGTAGCTGGCGTTGACGAGCCAGTGGGTGTCGAAGACGACGATGGTGTCGACACCGAGTTCGCGGCAGCGGCGGCTGATTTCCACGTGGCCGTCGATGGCGTCCTGCCTCGTGCCCTTTCTCGGGCCGTCGAGTTCGCTCAGGTACATCGACGGGACGTGGGTGATCTTTGCGACGAGTGCTAGTTTGCCCATGATCGGTCCTCTGGCTTTTTGTAGATGCTCCGTGGGTTTGCCAGTGGGGGTGGCCGCCGCAGCGAAGTAAAGGGGGAGGGCTGGGCGCAGCCCAGACCGGAGGACATGAGCGGAGGCGGCCACCCCCACTGGCAAACCCACTGCGGACCGCGCGCTCGACGGAGCTTGTGTGCCAGCGCCGTTTCGGATCGGGCGGGCAGGGCGTTCTGCGCAGCGGGGTAAAGGAGGAGACGGCACCAGCCGTCGGGGGACACCCGCGGAGCAGAGCGCCCTGCTCGTTCGATCCCGCCCACCCGTTGGAGCGAAAGCATTTCAGACACCCCAGTGGGGAATGTGATGCGACCCGAGAGACACAGCGACGTTCTTGGGCTCCAGGAACACCTCATAACTCCAGGTACCCCCTTCGCGCCCCGTGCCGCTCGCCTTGGTGCCACCAAACGGCTGGCGCAGATCCCGCACGTTCTGCGAGTTGACGAAACACATGCCCGCCTCCACGGCCGCCGCCACCCGGTGCGCACGCCCCAGGTTCTCCGTCCACACATAGCTCGAAAGACCGTACTGGATGTCGTTCGCCAGCTCGATCGCATGCGCCTCGTCGCGGAACGGAATCAGGCATGCCACCGGGCCGAAGATTTCCTCCTGCGCGATGCGCATGCGGTTGTCCACGTCCGCGAACACCGTCGGCCACACGTAGTTGCCCTTGGCCACGCGCGAGGACAGCTCCGGCGCGTACGACGGCCGGTCCAAGCCGCCGCACAACATCGTGGCGCCCTCCTTCGGGCCCAGCTCGATGTAGCTGCGCACCTTGGCCAGGTGCGCCTGGCTGATCATCGGGCCCACGATGGTCTTCTCGTCCAGCGGATCGCCCACCGTGATGCGCTTGGCGCGCTCCACGAACTTCGCCACGAAGTCGGCGTAGATGCTCTGCTGCACCAGGATGCGGCTGCCCGCCGTGCAGCGCTCGCCGTTGTTGCTGAAGATCATGAACACCGCCGCGTCCAGCGCACGGTCCAGGTCCGCGTCGTCGAAGATCACGAATGGGCTCTTGCCGCCCAGCTCCATGCTGAACTTCTTCAAGCCCGCGCTCTGCACGATGCGGTTGCCCGTGGCCGTGGAGCCGGTGAAGGAGATCGCGCGCACGTCCGGGTGCGCGCACAGCGGCTCGCCCGCGTCCTTGCCGTAACCGTGCACCACGTTGAGCACACCCGCCGGAATGCCCGCCTCCAGCGCCAGCTCGCCCAGGCGCGCGGCCGTCAGGGGCGACAGCTCGCTCATCTTCAGCACCGCCGTGTTGCCGAACGCCAGGCAGGGCGCGACCTTCCAGGTCGAGGTCATGAAGGGCACGTTCCACGGGCTGATGAGCGCGCACACGCCCACCGGGTGGAACAGCGTGTAGTTCAGGTGCGTGGGCGTGGGGTAGGTGTGGCCATCCACCCGCGTGCACATCTCGGCGAAGTAGTGGAAGTTGTCGGCCGAGCGCGGCACCAGCTGCTTGCCGGTCTGCGCGATCACCTGGCCACAGTCGTTGGTTTCGGTCTGCGCGATCGCGGGCACGTTCGCCGCGATCAGCTCGCCCAGCTTGCGCATGAGCTTCGCGCGCTCGGTGGCCGGCAGGCCAGCCCATTTCGGGAACGCGTCCTTCGCGGCCTGCACGGCGGCGTTGATTTCCGCCGCGCCGCCCGCGCTGACCTCGGCCAGCACGTCCTGCGTGGCGGGGTTGAGGGTCTCGAAGCTCGCGGCGCTGGCCACGGCCTTGCCGTTGATGAGGTGCTGGATCGTCGTCGTCATGCTGCGGTTCAGGGGTGTTGGGTGATGGTGTTGACGAGGTCGCCGATGCCTTCGATGGACGTGACGATCACGTCGCCGGGCCGGCAGTCGACCACGCCGTCGGGCGTGCCGGTGAGGATGAGGTCGCCGGGTTGCAGCGTCATGAAGGCGCTGAAGTACTCGATCAGCGTGGGCACGTCGAAGATCATGTCGCGCGTGCTGCCCTGTTGCGTCACCTCGCCGTTGACGGTGGTGCGCAGCGCGAGGTTCATCGGATCGGGCACGTCGGCCGCGTCCACCAGCCAGGGGCCGATGGGCGTGCAGGTGTCGCGGTTCTTGGCGCGCAGGTTGGGTCGGTACCAGTTTTCCAGCACGTCGCGGATGACGTAGTCGTTCGCCACCGTGTAGCCGCCCACGAAGTCCAGGGCGTCGGCCCTCTTCACCCGCTTGGCGGTGCGCCCGATCACCACCGCGAGCTCGCACTCGTAGTGCATGAAATCCACGCCGGGCGGGCGCCGCGTGAAGCCGCGGTGGCCGGTGAGCGAGGCCTCGCCCTTGACGAAGGCCAGCGGTTCCTCGGGCGCCTTGAAGGCCAGTTCCTTCGCGTGGTCGGCGTAGTTCAGGCCGAGCGCGAGCACGGTGCGCGGGCGCTGCGGCGGCAGGGGCTGCAACGGTGGCAGCCAGACCACGTCGTCAAAGGCCACGCGGCGGCCTTTCAGGGCCGGTGTGAGCAGTTCGAGCTGGCCGTCGGACTCGATGGCGTCGTGGACCGCGCCGGCCCAGGCGATGCGGGCGCGCTTCATGCGGCCACCTCCTGTGTGAAGCTGTGCAAGGTGGGCGCGAAGCCCGGGGCGGTGATCTCCACCGTGTCGCCCGGGTGCACCAGCGGGCGCGTGCCGTCGGCCAGGCAGTCGGAGCCCAGCATCAGCACGTCGCCCGGCCGCAGGGTCATGAACTCGCTCACGTCGGCCAGCAAGGTGGCGGCGTCGCGCAGCAGTTCGGCCAGGACCGTGGTCTGGCGGTGCACGCCGTTGATGTGGAGCTCGATCTGAAGTGCGGCCAGTCCGGCCAGCCCGCCGAGCCGCGCGAGCGGCACGCACTCGGCACCCACACCGAGGAAGCCGTCCACACAGCGCGCCTTGACCGGCGGGCGGTAGTAGCTCTCGTGCGCGATCGCCACGTCGTTGAACAGCACCGCGCCGAACACGCCGCCTTCCCCCATCACCACGCCGAGCGAGGCGGCCACCTGCACCGCCGCGCCATCGGGCAGTGCGATGGCCTGGCCGTGGGGCGTGAAGGTGTTGGCGGTCTTGATGTAGAGCACCGGCGCTTTCGGCGCGGCCTTGTACGGCGCCTCGCTCATGCGCGGCGCCCACAGCGCGTGTTCGCGCTGGAAGTTGAGCAGGGTGCCGTAGACCGTGCCGGCCGGCATCCAGGAAAGGGGGTTCATGCGGCGTCGTCCTCCAGGCCATCGGCCTCTTCGGTGTTCAGGGGTTGTTCGAGCGCGATCACCTCGTCGAGCAAGGCGTACAGCTGTTCCAGGCGGGCCTTGCCCAGGCGCTGCTCCATCCAGGCGTAATGCGCCTCGATGGTGCTGGAGAGGCCCTTCACCAGCTTGAGCCCGGCGGGCGTGGCGCGCACCACGGTGCGCCGCGCATCCTGCGGGCAGCGGCTGCGCGCGATCAGGCCGTCACGCTCCATGCGGGTCAGCACACCGGTAAGGCTGGGGCCGAGCAGAAAGGCCTCGCGCGCCACGCGCCCGGTTTCCACCCCGCCGGGCAGCTGGGCGTGTTCGCCCAGCACGCGCAGCACGCGCCACTGCTGGTCGGACAGGCCGTACTCGCGCAGGCTGGGCCGGGTGTGCAGCATCACGGCCTCGCGCGCTTCGAGCAGCAGTCGGGGCAGGTTGCGGTGGATGAAAGGGGTGGCGTCGTCCATTTATTTAATATATTAAATGATTATTTTGGAAACAAATCAAGGGTTTACCCGAGACGGCGGCGCGGTGAGAATGCGCGCATGAACGCACTCACTACCCTGCTCGGTACGGAATACCCCTTGATCCAGGCGCCGATGGCAGGCGTTCAAGGCGCGGCCCTGGCGGTGGCGGTGAGCAACGCGGGCGCGCTGGGCTCGCTGCCCTGCGCCATGCTTTCGCCCGAGGCGATGGACCGCGAGCTGACGGCACTGGCCGCCGGCACCGAGCGGCCGTTCAACGTCAATTTCTTCTGCCACGTGCCGCCCGAGGCCGACGAAGCGCGCGAAGCAGCGTGGCGCGCCTGGCTGGGCACCTACTACCGCGAAGCGGGGCTGGACATCGATGCCGTGCCGACTGGCCCGGGCCGCGTGCCATTCAACCGTGCGGCGGCCGACATCCTCGAACGCTTCCGGCCCAAGGTGGTGAGCTTCCATTTCGGCCTGCCTGACCTGGACCTGCTGGACCGCGTGAAGGGCTGGGGCAGCGTGGTGCTGTCCTCGGCCACCACGGTGGAAGAGGCGCGCTGGCTGGAGGCCTTCGGCGTGGACGCCATCATTGCCCAGGGCATCGAGGCCGGCGGCCACCGGGGCATGTTCCTCACGGACGACCTCACGACGCAGGCCGGCACGTTCGCGCTGCTGCCGCAGATCGTGGCGGCCGTGGGCGTGCCGGTGATCGCGGCCGGTGGCATTGCCGATGCGGCGGGCGTGGCCGCGGCGATGGCGCTGGGCGCCTCGGGCGCGCAGGTGGGCACGGCTTTTCTGTGCTGTCCCGAAGCCACCACCAGTGCGCTGCACCGCGCGGCGCTGCAGAGCGAGGCGGCACACCACACCGCCCTCACCCACCTGTTCACGGGCCGCCCGGCGCGCGGGATCGTCAACCGCGTGATTCGCGAACTCGGGCCCATGAACCCGGCCGCGCCGGCCTTCCCACTGGCCACCGCGGCCATGGCACCGCTGCGCGCGCATTGGGAGGCCAAGGGCAGCGGGGACTTCTCACCGCTGTGGTCGGGCCAGAACGCGAGTGGCTGCCGGGAGGTGCCGGCGGCGGAGCTGGTGCGGGAACTGATTCAGGGGTTCACGTCAGATCGCGCTGCGCGTTGAGCCAGCGCTTGAGCCGCGCGGGGTCCCCCGCCTGCTCGAGGTCGCGCGCCAGCTGCGCCAGGGCGGCTTCCAGCGCGCGGGTCTGATCGATCCGGTTCTGCAGCAAGGTGTTGGCGTTGGGTGAGACACCCTCGGGCAGGTCGAACTCGACGGCCAGCGCGCTCTGCCGCCCGGCGCGCTCACGCTCCAGCGCCGCCACCTGGGCCTTGAGCAGGAGCGTGAGCGAGGCCAGGCGCTCGTCGGACAGCTGCTGACCGGCAGCGGGGTCGGCGAGTTCGGCGCGGGCCTGGATCTGCAGCAGCGCGACCAAGTCGCGTTGTTCGTAGGCGGCGTTGGCTTCGCTCATCAGGGCCGTCTTGCGCAGCCGCGCCTGCGGGTCGGTCTCGCGGTCGGGGTGCAGGGCACTGGCGAGCTGGCGGAACAGGCGGCGCAACAAGGTGTCGGCATCGTGCTGCCCGGTCTGGCGCGCCGCGGCGCCAGGCTTCTTGCGTTCGCGCCGGGCTTGCGCGGCCTCGCGGCGTTGCTGCTGTGCGTCCTCCTGCGAACGCCGCAGGCGCTCCATGCCGGCGCGCAGCAGTTGTTCGGCGCTGAGGTTCTGGCCCTCGTCGTCCAGTGGCTCGCCCAGCACCGCCTCCAGGCGCTGGCGCAGCGCATTGGCCGAGTCCTGTTTGAGTTGCGCCAGGGTGCGTGGGCTGTGGCGGTCGTGCAGTTCGCGCATCGCGGCGTCCCCTGCTTCGGCCAGGTCGCGCGCCAGGCGGCAAAGCACCGCCCGCGCGGTGTCGGCCTGCACGCGGCTCAGCAGCTTGCCTTGCAGGTGACCGTCCAGCGCCAGGGCCAACGCGCGCTGGTCCTGGGCCAGCTGCCGGCGCAGTGGATCGACCGCGCGGTGGCGTTCCTGGCGGTGCTGCTGCGCGAGCGCCTCCATCTCGGCCAGCTGGCGCTTGAGTTTGTCGATGCGGGTGAGCTGCAGGTTGTAGGCGCGCGCGGCGCCCGACAGCGCTTGCGCGCCAGGCGGCAGCACTTGCAGGGCAGCGGCGGGAACAGATGGGGACATGAGGGTGTCGACTATATTTGCCCGGCACCATGGCCAAAGACAAAACCCAATACATCTGCAACGAATGCGGCGGCACCAGCCCCAAGTGGCTGGGCAAATGCCCGCACTGCAACGCCTGGAACACCCTGGTCGAATCGGTCGCGGAATCGACCGCACCGGCCAAGAACCGCTTTGCCTCGCTGGCGAAGACGGCCGAGGTCACCACCCTGGCCGACATCGAGGCCACCGACGTGCAGCGCACGCCCACTGGCCACGACGAGCTGGACCGCGTGCTGGGCGGCGGCATCGTGGAGGGCGGCGTGGTGCTGATCGGCGGCGACCCGGGCATCGGCAAGTCCACGCTGCTGCTGCAGGCGCTGGACTCGCTGCAGCGCGCCGGCCTGAAGACGCTCTACGTGACCGGCGAGGAAAGTGGAGCCCAGGTCGCCCTGCGCTCGCGCCGGCTTGGGCTGGACGGCTCGCAGGTCAGCGTGCTGGCCGAGATCCAGCTCGAGAAGATCCTCGCCACGCTGGAAGCCACGCGGCCCGCCATCGCGGTGATCGACTCGATTCAGACCGTGTACTCCGAGCAGCTCACCTCGGCCCCGGGCTCGGTGGCGCAGGTGCGCGAGTGCGCGGCCCACCTCACGCGCGCGGCCAAGGCCAGCGGCACGGCCATCGTGCTGGTCGGCCACGTGACCAAGGAAGGCGCCCTCGCCGGCCCGCGCGTGCTCGAGCACATGGTGGACACGGTGCTGTATTTCGAAGGCGACACCCACAGCAGCTTCCGCCTGATCCGCGCGATCAAGAACCGCTTCGGCGCGGTGAACGAGATCGGCGTGTTCGCGATGACGGAAAAAGGCCTCAAGGGCGTGAGCAACCCGAGCGCGATCTTTCTCTCGCAGCATTCCGAGCCGGTGCCCGGCAGCTGCGTGATGGTGACGCTGGAGGGCACGCGGCCCATGCTGGTGGAGATCCAGGCACTGGTGGACAGCGGCGGCCCCAGCCCCCGGCGCCTGTCGGTCGGCCTGGACCGCGACCGCCTGGCCATGCTGCTGGCGGTGCTGCACCGCCACGCGGGCGTGGCCTGCATGGACCAGGACGTGTTCGTCAACGCGGTCGGCGGCGTGCGCATCAGCGAGCCGGCGGCCGACCTGGCGGTGATGCTGGCCATCACCTCCAGTCTGCGCGGCAAACCGCTGCCCAAGGGCTTCCTGGCCTTCGGCGAGGTGGGCCTGGCGGGCGAGGTGCGCCCCGCGCCACGCGGCCAGGACCGGCTCAAGGAAGCCGCCAAGCTGGGTTTCAGCGTGGCCGTGGTGCCCAAGGCCAACCTGCCGCGCAAGAACGACAAGGCCTTCGAGGGCCTCACGGTGCACGGCGTGGACCGGATCGAGGAAGCCATGGAACTGGCGCGCAGCCTGGCCTGAGCCGGGCCATCCGTACTTGCCGCAAACGGCCCGCCCCGGCCAGCAACGACAATCCCCTTTATGCGATTCCAGAAACTGCTTTACCTCGCGGCCGGCCTGGGCCTGCTGTATTTGTCGCACCGCACCTACGGCTGGCCCGGGGTGGCCGCCGTCGGCGGCGGCCTGACCATGTGGCTGCTGCTGCACTTCACCCGCCTCATGACGGTGCTCAAGCGCGCGTCCGACCGCCCCATCGGCTACGTGGACAGCGCGGTGATGCTCAACGCCAAGCTCAAGCCCGGCGTCACCCTGATGCACGTGATAGCCATGACCCGCTCGCTGGGCGAGCGGTTGTCCGAAGAAAGTGTGCAACCCGAGGTCTACCGCTGGCGCGACAACGGCGACTCGACCGTGACGGCGGAATTCCTCAACGGCAAGCTGCAGGGCTGGAAGCTGCACCGCCCCGCCACGGATGAGGCCCCGGCGGCACCGGAGGGTGGCAGCCCGACACCGTAAAATCATGGGTTTGGCAGCCGGACTGCCCCACGAACAACCCAAGGACCCCCACATGAGCCCCATCGTTCCCTCGATGTCCGACCGCGACGGCAAGATCTGGATGGACGGCCAGATGGTGGATTGGCGCGACGCCAAGATCCACGTGCTGACCCACACCCTGCACTACGGCTGTGGCGCCTTCGAGGGCGTGCGCGCCTACAACACCCAGGGTGGCACCGCGATCTTCCGGCTCGAGGAACACACCGAGCGCCTGTTCAACAGCGCCAAGATCCTGCGCATGAAGATCCCGTTCACGCAGGACGAGGTGAACGAGGCCCAGAAGGCCGTGGTGCGCGAGAACAAGCTCGAGAGCTGCTACCTGCGCCCGCTGACCTGGATCGGCGACAAGAAGCTGGGCGTGTCGCCCAAGGGCAACACCATCCACCTGATGGTCGCGGCCTGGGCCTGGGGCGCCTACCTGGGCGACGAAGGCCTCAAGCGCGGCATCCGCGTGAAGACCAGCAGCTACACCCGCCACCACGTCAACATCACCATGACGCAGGCCAAGGCGGTGAGCAACTACAGCAACTCCATCCTGGCCAACATGGAGGCCACCGACGAGGGCTACGACGAGGCCCTGCTGCTGGACTCCAGCGGCTTCGTGAGCGAAGGCGCCGGCGAAAACATCTTCGTGGTGAAAAACGGCGTGATCTACACGCCCGACCTCTCGGCCGGCGCGCTCAACGGCATCACCCGCAACACGGTGTTCCACATCGCCAAGGACCTGGGCCTGGAGATCGTGCAGAAGCGCATCACCCGCGACGAGGTCTACATCGCCGACGAGGCCTTCTTCACCGGCACCGCGGCCGAAGTCACCCCGATTCGCGAACTCGACCGCATCGAGCTGGGCAAGGGCGACTACGTGGGCAGCCGCGGCCCAATCACCGAGAAGATCCAGAGCGCGTTCTTCGACATCGTCAACGGCCGCAACCCCAAGTACGCCCACTGGCTGGCCAAGGTCTGAGGAACACGCCATGAGCAAAGCAGCCGTCGAACTCAAGGCCTCCGACCTCAACGCCCATGGCGGCGTGTTCTGCCCCAGTCCGCTGGCCGACATGAAGCTGTGGAACAGCCACCCCAAGGTCTACCTAGACGTGGCTGTCACGGGTGAGGCGAAATGCCCGTATTGCGGCACGGTGTACCGCCTGAAGGCGGGCGAGACCGTTTCACACGGTCACTAATGGAACAGGGCGGTCGCCCGGAAGCCCCGGGAGACCGAAGATAATGCGGTGGGCAGAGTGCACCTGAATGGTGCCTACAGACCAACACCCAAGGGATAACCGATGATTCTCGTCACTGGTGGCGCCGGCTTCATCGGCGCCAACTTCGTGCTCGACTGGCTGGCGCTCCACCACGAGCCCGTCATCAACCTCGACAAGCTCACCTATGCCGGCAACCTGGAAACCCTGGCCAGCCTGCAGGACGATGCACGCCACGTGTTCGTCCAGGGTGACATCGGTGACCACGCCCTGCTGACCCGCCTGCTGGCCGACCACCGGCCGCGCGCGGTGATCCACTTCGCCGCCGAGAGCCACGTGGATCGCTCCATTCACGGTGCGGAAGACTTCATCCAAACGAACGTCGTCGGCACTTTCCGCCTGCTCGAAGCGGTGCGCGCCCACTGGAGCGGCCTGCCCGACGCCGACAAAGCCGCCTTCCGCTTCCTGCATGTGAGCACCGACGAGGTGTATGGCAGCCTGGCGCCCGACGCGCCCGCCTTCACCGAGACCCACGCCTACGAACCCAACAGCCCCTACTCGGCCAGCAAGGCCGCGAGCGACCACCTGGTGCGCGCCTGGCACCACACGCACGGCCTGCCAGTGGTCACCACGAACTGCAGCAACAACTACGGCCCCTACCATTTCCCCGAGAAGCTGATCCCGCTCATGATCGTCAACGCGCTCGCGGGCAAACCCCTGCCGGTGTACGGCGACGGCCTGCAGGTGCGCGACTGGCTGTACGTGAAAGACCACTGCAGCGCGATCCGCCGCGTGCTCGACGCCGGCACGCCGGGCCAGACCTACAACGTGGGTGGCTGGAACGAGAAACCCAACATCGAGATCGTGCACACCATCTGCGCCCTGCTCGACGAACTGCGCCCACGCGCCGGCGGTGGCTCGTACACCGCGCAGATCACGCACGTGAAGGACCGCCCTGGGCACGACCGCCGCTATGCCATCGACGCGCGCAAACTGGAAGCGGATCTCGGCTGGAAGCCGGCTGAGACCTTCGAGACCGGCATCCGCAAGACCGTGCAGTGGTACCTGGACCACGCCGACTGGGTGGCGCACGTGCAGAGCGGGGCTTATCGGCAGTGGGTGCAGACGCAATATGGAGCGCCCTTGTCCACCTCCGATCAACCACCCTCCATCGACCCCAAATGAACGAATCTTCCAACATCTCCCCGGACGCAAGCTCCATTGACCTGCTTGATGTGCTGCTGACGCTGGCCGAAAGCGCATGGCTGATTTTGGCGGGTGCCGTGCTGGCTGGCGGCCTTGCACTCGGGGCCACTTTCCTCGCGCCGACTCGCTACGAAAGCGTCGTGGTGGTCAGTCCATCGCCGGACCTTCCGTTCAGGGGAGAAGACGCCACGCTCAAGGCCCTGAACGACGCCATACTCAACCTCCCTGCGCTACTCGCTGCACCGGCTGTGATGGCCGAAGCACTGGAACGCACGGGCATCGAGGCCTCGCAACTGCCCGCTGAGCCCATGACCCTCTCGCCCGCTCGTGCCGATGGCTCTTTCAAGCTGCGGGTAGCCGCACGCACACCGGAGCAGGCGCAGCAGCTCGCTTCTGCGATCCTTCATGCAGCACACCAACGGTCCAAGCTGGTGGATGAACGTCTCAAACAGGTCGATGCGGAGGTCAAGGCACTGCGGGATCAACTGGTGGCGCTGAAGCTTACCCATCAGAAGCTCCAAACCTTCATGAAGGAGGCGCTGAGTCCCGCGGAGTTTGGAAGCCTGGCCAATGCAGAGGCCATGAATATCGCCTACACGACAACGGTGCAGCACCAATTCGACGTCGGCCAAAGCCGGCTTGAAACATTGACGGTCGGGCGGGCCCGGCTCGAGGCACTGTCCGAACGGTCAATGAGCCAAGGCCCGAGCCTTGCGACCCCCGCCCCGGGCTCCTCGCGCACGATCGCAGTCGTGATGGCCGCAATCGGTGGGGGCTTCGTGGTGGCTGTTTTTGCGCTGATGCGCCGCTCGTACAGAAGCGTGACCGTGTCTCCCAGCAACCACGCGCGCTGGAAAGCGTTGACGGCCCGCTACCTCGGCAAACGCTAAGCCGCCATGGTCAAACTGCTTTTGCTGGGTGCCAACGGACAGGTGGGCTGGGAGCTCCAGCGCAGCCTCGCGCCGCTGGGCCCTCTGGTCGCATTGGGCAGGTCCGCGGCGGACCTCAACGACCACGACCACATCCGGCATCTGATCCGTCTGCATCAACCGGCGGTGCTCATCAATGCGGCCGCCTACACAGCGGTGGACCGCGCCGAGGGCGAATCCCACCACGCCACCACGATCAATGCGCAGGCGCCTGGGGTGCTGGCACAGGAAGCACGTCGGATTGGCGCGTTGCTGGTGCACTTCAGCACCGACTATGTGTTCGACGGCGCCGGCACCACACCATGGCGAGAGTCTGACCCCACCAATCCCATCAATGCGTACGGCCAGACCAAGGCCGCCGGAGAGTTGACCATCCGCGACAGTGGAGCCGAACATCTGATCGTTCGGACAAGCTGGGTGTACGCGGCGCGCGGTGGGAATTTCCTGAGGACGATGGTGCGGCTGATACAGGAAAGGGAAGAACTGAATGTGGTCGATGACCAAGTGGGTGCCCCCACCGGGGCCGAGCTGATCGCAGATGTCACCGCCTATTTGATCGAACGCGCTCTGCGCGATGCCTCCGTCAGGGGCACGTACCATCTGGCCGCGGGGGGGGAAACCAGCTGGCACGCATACGCCCGCTTCATCCTGGAAACCGCCCGGACTCTGCAACCCACATTGCAGACCAAGACCCGGACGATCACCGCCATACCGACATCGGCCTATCCGACGCCCGCCCGACGCCCACTCAATTCGCGGCTGGACACCCACCGCTTGCGCCATACTCTCGGGTTGCATCTTCCCGACTGGCAAACCGGCGTGCGGCGAACGCTCGAAGAAATTCTCTGAGGGCCACATGACACAGCGCAAAGGCATCATCCTTGCAGGCGGTTCGGGCAGCCGTCTTCACCCCGCCACGCTGGCCATCAGCAAGCAACTGCTGCCGGTCTACGACAAACCGATGATCTACTACCCGCTCAGCACCTTGATGCTGGCGGGCATCCGGGAAGTGCTGATCATCAGCACGCCGCAGGACACGCCTCGTTTCCAGCAACTGCTCGGCGACGGCAGCGCGTGGGGTCTCCACCTTCAATACGAGGTGCAGCCCAGCCCGGACGGGCTCGCGCAGGCATTCATCATCGGCGCGAGCTTCCTCGGCGACAAACCCTGCGCCCTGATCCTGGGCGACAACCTGTTCTATGGGCATGATTTCGCCACCCTGCTTCGGAATGCCGACGAGCAGACATCGGGATCTACCGTGTTCGCCTACCACGTGAACGATCCTGAGCGCTACGGCGTGGTGGCCTTTGATGCCCAGGGAAAGGCCCAGAGCATCGAAGAGAAGCCCGCCGAACCGCTCAGCAACTATGCGGTTACCGGTCTTTATTTCTACGACAGCCATGTGGTGGACGTTGCCCGAGCGGTCAAGCCCAGCGGACGCGGCGAGCTGGAAATCACGTCGGTCAATCAAGACTACCTGCGCCGCGGTCAGCTGAATGTGCAGATCATGAAACGCGGCTACACCTGGCTCGACACCGGGACCCATGACAGCTTGCTCGATGCCGGTCAGTACATTGCCACCCTTGAACGGCGGCAAGGGCTCAAGATCGCCTGCCCCGAAGAGATCGCCTGGCGGAATGGGTGGATCGACGATGGGCAACTGCACAGGCTTGCCGAACCGCTGGGCAAGAACGGGTATGGCCAGTACATGCTGAGCCTGCTGCGCGAGCAAAACGCGGGGAAATGGCCATGACCCTGACCGTGATCGAAACAGCGTTGCCCGGTGTGCTCATCCTGGAGCCCAAAGTATTCGGGGATGAGCGAGGCTTTTTCATGGAAAGCTTCAACCAGAGGGCCTTTCAGGAGGCCACGGGCTTCCAGGTGAACTTCGTGCAGGACAACCACAGCCGCAGCGGCCGGGGGGTGTTGCGCGGCCTGCATTTCCAGCGCGCGCCCTGCGAGCAAGGCAAACTCGTGCGCGTGACGCGCGGCTCTGTCTTCGATGTCGCGGTGGACATACGACCCGCATCGGCCACGCACGGAAAATGGATCGGGATTGTGATCTCCGAGGATAATCAGCGTCAGTTGTGGATTCCCCCGGGTTTTGCGCATGGCTACCTGGTGTTGAGCGACTCGGCGGACTTCCTCTACAAGGCCAGCGACTATTACTCCCCTGCACAAGAAGGGGTGCTGGCATGGAACGATCCTGCTGTCGGTATCGAGTGGCCCATCAATGGGTCACCGACTCTCTCCCCCAAGGATGCACGCGGCCACGCCCTAGGTGAGTTGCAGCGCCATCCTGCCTGACGTTCCTGCCATTGCCCAAGACCATCTATAACCCCAACATGCTCAACGACACCTCCATTCTGATCACCGGCGGAACTGGCTCCTTCGGCAAAGCGTTCGTCAAGACCGTGCTCACCCGGTATCCCCGTGTGAAGCGACTCGTCATTTACTCCCGCGACGAACTCAAGCAGTTCGAAATGCAACAGGCCTTCTCCGACAGCGAATACCCGGGATTGCGCTATTTCATCGGCGATATCCGAGACGAGGCGCGCTTGCGGCGCGCGCTGGAGGGCGTGGACGTGGTGGTCCACGCAGCGGCACTCAAGCAGGTTCCGGCCGCCGAGTACAACCCGTTCGAATGCATCAAGACCAACGTGCTCGGGGCTCAGAACCTGATCGAGGCGTGTCTGGATGCCGGCGTCAAGCGCGTGGTCGCCCTGTCGACCGACAAGGCGGCGGCCCCCATCAACCTGTACGGCGCCACGAAGTTGTGCTCGGACAAACTGTTTGTCGCGGCGAACAACATCCGCGGTCGCCGCGACATCCGGTTCAGTGTCGTGCGGTATGGCAACGTGATGGGCAGCCGGGGCTCCGTCATTCCCTTCTTCCTGGAGCGCCGCAAGACGGGCGTGCTCCCCATCACCGATGCGCGGATGACGCGCTTCAATATCTCGCTGCAGGAAGGCGTGGACATGGTGCTGTGGTCCATCGAGCACGCCCTCGGCGGTGAGGTGCTGGTGCCCAAGATTCCGTCCTACCGCATCACCGACGTGGCCAGCGCGATCGCGCCGGAATGTCGTCAGGAGATCGTGGGCATCCGCCCGGGCGAGAAGATTCACGAAGAGATGATCACGGCGAGCGACAGCTTCAACACCGCCGACATCGGCCGCTACTACGCCATCCTGCCCACCTCAGGCTCGATCGAGATGGAGCGCTACTGCGAGCCCTTCCAGGGCCGCAGGGTCGAACCGGGATTTGCCTACGACAGCGGCTCCAACCCCGAATTCCTGTCTGTGGACGCGCTGCGCGATCTGATCAACGCCCATGTGCTGAATCCAGTGGTTTGAACCATGTCTGAATTCATTCCCTACAGCCGCCAGGACATCGATGCCGCGGACATCGACGCGGTAACGTCTGCCCTGCGCGCAGACTTTCTGACCCAAGGTCCGCGCATTGCCGAGTTCGAGTCAGCGTTCGCCGCGCTGCAGGGCTGCGAACACGGCGTGGCCGTGAACAACGCGACATCCGGGCTGCACATCGCCTGCCTCGCCCTGGGCGTGGGCCTCGGTTCGCGAGTATGGACAA
This sequence comes from Hydrogenophaga sp. FW305-3-2-15-A-LB1, assembly GCF_058787875.1. Lineage (NCBI taxonomy): Bacteria > Pseudomonadati > Pseudomonadota > Betaproteobacteria > Burkholderiales > Comamonadaceae > Hydrogenophaga > Hydrogenophaga sp. FW305-3-2-15-A-LB1. The sequence goes on from NZ_JBYTAE010000032.1 coordinate 28,795, forward strand.
CGCCCAACAGTTTTGTTGCCTCGTCCAATTGCGCGCTCTACTGCGGCGCCACGGTCGACTTCGTCGACATCGACCCAGCGAGCCGCAACATGTGCATGCGGCAACTCGAACACAAGCTACAGGCAGCGCAGCGTGCTGGCAACCTGCCCGACGTGGTCATTCCCGTGCACTTCGCAGGCTTTGCGTGTGACATGCATGCCCTGTCCTCTCTGGCGAACCGCTTTGGCTTCAAGGTGCTTGAGGATGCCTCGCATGCGACTGGCGCATCGTTCGATGGCGCGCCGATCGGCAGCCGTTTCGCGGACGTTTCCGTCTTCAGCTTTCACGCGGTGAAGATCATCACGACGGGCGAAGGCGGTTTGGTCACCACCCAGTCGCGGGACATTGCGGAACAACTCCGCCTGCTTCGCACGCACGGCATCACGCGCGACACGTCGCTCTATGAGCATCCGGCGGACGGTCCCTGGTACTACGAGCAGCACACCCTGGGCTTCAACTGCCGCATCACGGACATCCAGGCCGCTCTCGGCCTGTCGCAGCTGAAGCGGCTGCCGAAGTGGAGAGAGGCGCGCACCCGCCTGGCCGACCGCTACGACGACTTGCTGCAAGGCCTTCCCCTGCGCCTGCCGCCGCGCAGCGACGACCGAGTCTGCTCCTGGCATCTGTACGCGATCGAGCTCGGCGATGGGTCCCCGGCAAACCGCAGTACCGTGTTCGAACAGATGCGGGCTGCGGCCATCGGGGTGAACGTGCACTACATTCCGATCCATCTGCAGCCCTACTACCGCCGGCTGGGATTCAAACCCGGTGACTTCCCGATGGCGGAGCGCTACTACCAGCGCGCGATATCGCTTCCTCTCTTTCCCGCACTGAGCGATCAGCAGCAGGAGCGCGTGGTCGAAGTGCTGAAAACCGCCCTCACGCCACCGCGTCGTTGAGCATGCAGCTGGTTCTAGGCACGGTTCAGTTCGGCCTCCCCTATGGCATTGCCGGGCGGGACAGCAGGGTGTCGGACGCCGAGATCCGGTCCATCCTGAAGATGGCCTGGGACAGCGGCATCCGGCTGCTCGACACGGCGCCGGCCTACGGGGACATCGAGGCGCGACTGGACGCGCTGTGCGGTGGACTGGACTACAAGGTGGTCACAAAGCTCGGTGGGAGCACCCCCGCCGCAGACCCGCCGGACAACGACAGCGTTCTCATGTCGCTGGAACGAAGCCGGCAGCGCCTGGGAAACCGGCTGGAAGGGGTCTTGTTTCACAACGCGGCCGACCTCCACGGCAAAAGCGGCACCCATCGCTGGTCCATCGCCAGGCAATGGTGCGCCCAGCAGGGGATTCGCCTGGGTTGTTCCGGCTACGGTGCGCATGAATTGGCGGCACTGCACCAGCAGCATGCGATGGATTTCGTGCAACTGCCGGGCAATGCCTGGGATCAGCAAGTGGACCAGCATGCCATTGGCACGCCGCAGGTCCATCTGAGATCCTGCTTCCTGCAGGGCCTGTTGCTCATGCCCGCCGAACAGGCCATGGCTCGGCTGCCCGCTGCGGCGCCGGCACTCCAGCGCTGGCACACCTGGCTGCGCCATCGGGCGCTCACCCCTGTTGTGGGGGCCCTCTCCGTGGTGCAATCGTTCCAGAATGTCACCCATTGCCTCATCGGCGTTGACAGCGCGCAGCAGCTGGCGGAGATTGCGCAAGCTTGGGCGGACAGCTCACCCTTGCCGGCAGACGCCTTGCGAGAGAACTCACCCGACATCATCGACCCCCGGCGTTGGAGGCCCAAATGATTGAAGCCACCGCGTTTATCCAGGCACGCTGCTCCAGCTCCCGCTTCCCCCACAAGGTCGTGGCACCGCTGGGCGGAACGACGCTGATCGAATTCATGGTGGCGCGCGTGCGCCGCGCCCGGCGCATCGGGCAAGTGGTGGTGATCACCAGCACGGAAGCCAGCGACGATCCCCTGGTCGAGGTGCTGGAGCGTGCGGGCATCCCCTATCACCGGGGCAGCCTGCAGGATGTGCTCGGGCGATTCGTGTCCGCTTCACAGCAATACCCGGCAGCAGCCTACGTGCGACTTACCGGTGACTGCCCGCTGGTGGATCCGCAGCTGATCGATGCCTTGATGGCCGGCCTCGAAGAAAGCGCCGCCCAGTACGCGTCCAACGTGGATCCGCCGACCTTCCCTGATGGCCTGGACATCGAGTGTTTTCTGGCCGACACGCTCGCCCAGACCCACCGAATGGCACAGCGCGGCCCGGAACGAGAACACGTGACCCTGTGGATGCGCTCGGACGCCGCTGGCCTGCGGCGCTGGAACCTGCGCGCTCCGTGCGACATGTCGGCCATACGGCTGACCGTCGACTATCCCGACGACCTGCGCGTTGTTCGCCATGTTGTCGATCGCCTGGCCTCGCCCGTTGAAGCAGACCTGTACGACTGCCTGCGCGAACTCGGCGCGATGCCCGAGCTGTTGACGACCAATTCCCACCCCCGCAACGAGGGCCTCGATATCTCGTTGCGCCAAGAATCAGCCACCAGGAGCCCACTATGAAACGCTGCACCCGATGCGGACTGCCCGAAACCCACGAGACCATCGCCTTTGACGACCACGGCGTGTGCAACATCTGCCGGCAGCACGAGTACAAGAAGGACGCCATCGACTGGACGGCCAACAAAAAGGCGCTTGGTGAGCTGATCGAAGAGCACCGCGGCAAGTTTGCCTATGACTGCATCGTCCCCTTCAGCGGAGGAAAGGACAGTACCTGGACGCTCTACTACCTCGTCAAGGAGTTCGGGGTCAAACCCTTGGTCGTGCGCTTCGACCACGGTTTCCTGCGCCCCAATCTGGACGAGAACGTCAAGAAGACCATTCGACACCTCGGGGTCGACATGCTCAGCTTCACGCCAAACTGGAAGGTCGTGCAACGCCTGATGCTGCAATCCTTCCTGGAAAAGGGCGACTTCTGCTGGCATTGCCATACGGGCATCTTCTCGTACCCCATGTGGACCGCGCTGGAGAAACAAGTTCCGCTGATCTTCTGGGGTGAGCCCTCGGCCGAGTACACGGCGTACTTCAGCTACGGGCAAAAGGAAGAGGTGGACGAAAAGCGCTTCAACCGCTATGTCAATCTAGGCATCAGCGCGGACGACATGTTCGTTCGGTTGGGCGGCAACGTCGATCTGCGGGATCTCAAGCCTTACTCCTACCCGCCGCTCAAGGATCTGCGTGCGCTGAACTACCGTTCGGTGTGTCTGGGCTCCTATATCCCGTGGGACGTCAAGACGCAGTCCGAAATCATCCAGCGAGAGCTCGGCTGGCAAGGCGATCAGGTGGAGAACGTGCCGCCCCAGTACCAGTACGAAAAGATCGAGTGCTACATGCAGGGCGTGCGGGACTACATCAAGTACATCAAACGCGGCTATTCGCGCCCGACCCACCTCGTGGCCCTCGACGTGCGCAACGACCGCATGAGCAAGGAAGAGGGGCAACACCTCGTCGACACCTACGAAGGACGCCGCCCCCCCAGCCTGGACCTGTTCCTCGAATTCGTCGGCTTGAGCGAAAAGGAGTTCCTGGAGGTCGCGATGAGCCACCAGGTCTCGCCCTATGTGCACGACCCCGCCAGCACGAAACCGGGCGAGCGCACGCGCGACTACGACCGGTGGAATCGGGATGGCGCCATGGCGCGCATCGACGTGAACGAGATCATGGAGCAATGGCGCGCCCGCAAGGCCATGTGAAGACCGTGGCGACCCCGAACCGCACCCCGCACGTGGGGATCATCGACTACCAGGCCGGCAACGTACTGTCCATCGTCAACGCCTTGCTGCATCTGGACGCCAGGGTGACCGTTGTCAAGGACATCGCCCAGATTGAACCGTTGACGCATCTTTTGTTGCCCGGTGTGGGCGCGTTCGGACATTGCGCCACCAAGCTGCGCGAGAGCGGGCTGCTTCCCGTAGTGGAAAAGTGGGCCATCCATGACCGGCGGCCCCTGATGGGCATTTGCGTCGGCATGCAGCTCATGGCCCGCTGGAGCGAGGAGTTGGGTCACCAGAGCGGCCTCGGCTGGTTCGGTGGCACCGTCGAACGCCTGCCGGACGATGTCCAGGGATGTCGCGTGCCCCATGTGGGCTGGAACACGGTGTCCTTCCAATCCGCATTCGGTGATTTCAAGGCGGGAGAAGCCGCCGACTTCTACTTCGACCATTCGTTCGCTTTCACCGGCGTCGAACACGGATCGGTGGTGGGCACCTGCTGGCATGGCCGCTCGTTCCCGGCGCTCATTTCGATGGGGTCCATTGTGGCGGCGCAGTTCCACCCCGAGAAGAGCCAGACGGCGGGCCTGCGCCTTCTGGCCGGATTCCTGAACGTTCAAGCAGAGCGGACCGCATGCTGAAAAAGCGCCTGATCCCCAAGCTGCTGATCCAGCATCGCCGTCTGGGCCCTCAGATCCGCCCGGTGCTGGTGACCACCAAGGGTTTTTCTCGCGCCATCGATGTCGGCGATCCCGTGTCGCAGGCCAAGATCTACGAAGCGCAGCTGGCCGACGAACTGATCGTCCTGAACATCGACAGAACGCCCATTCGCGACGACGAGGTCACCCTCGGGTTGATCGAACGGCTGGCCAGTGAGACGTTCATGCCTCTGTGTGTGGGCGGCGGGGTTTCCTCCGTGAAGGACTTTGGGCTGCTGCTGTCGCGCGGAGCGGACAAGATCAGCATCAATACGGCCGCCATGAACGAGCCGGAGCTGATAACTTCGGCCGCCCGAGAACTCGGCGGCCAATGCGTCGTCGTGTCGATCGACTACAAGGTGGACGACCAGGGCCTGGCCTGGGTCCACGATCCGTCGGCTTGCTGGTCGGCGCCCCGATCCCTGAAAGACTGGGCCATGGAGGCGGTTGACCGCGGCGCCGGAGAGCTCCTCCTGTGTGACGTCGAACGCGATGGCTCCGGCCTGGGCTTGAGTTGGCAAGCCGGCTGCGAGGTGTCGCAATCCGTCAAGGTGCCCGTGATCCTGTCGGGTGGCTGCGGACGGGCGGAGCATTTCGTGGAAGGCTTCCTGGGCGGTGGTGCCGAAGGTGTGGCCGCCGGCACCTTCTTCTCCCTCAGGGATCAGAACCCCATGCAAGCCCGCGCTCACATCCGCAACGCCTTGATACCCATTCGCATGGAAACGTGATGCTGCTGCCTGCCTCCCCCCGCTGGAAAAACGACAAGGTTGAGGTGTTCCTGCTGGATGCCTCGCACGTCGGCGCTCCCTATGTCGATTGGCTGAATGATCCCCAAGTCAATCGGTTTCTGGAAAGCCGCTTCACCCGCCACGATATCGCCAGCACCTGTAACTTCGTCGAGAACTGCCGCACAGACCCGAACACCCTCTTCTGGGGCATCCGCGCCCATGCCATGGGGGCCGCGCACATCGGCAACATCAAGCTTGGACCCATCGACGCCCATCACGGCACCGGCGACGTGGGCATCCTGCTGGGAGAGCCCGCCTCCTGGGGACGGGGATTTGCACGCGCGGCGATCGCCTGCGTCGTGGACATCGCCCGGCACGAACTCGGCTTGCGCAAGCTCACCGCAGGCTGCTATGCCTCCAACGCAGGCAGTGTCAAGGCCTTCACCTCGGCAGGATTCGCCGTGGAAGGCGGGCGACCCGCCCAGTTTCTGCTCGACGGTCAGTCCGAGGATCTGATTCAGATGGGCCATCTCCTGCGCTGAGTTTCTCCCCTCCACCACCCACCCTCCAAGGCAACCATGCACCGCTATCACCACTCTGAAACCATGCTGGCACGGTCCGAAAAGGTCATCCCGCTCGGTAGCCAGACCTTCAGCAAAAGCCGGACGCAGTACCCGCACGGTGTCTCGCCCTTCTTCATGCAGCGGGCGCAAGGTTCGCGGACATGGGACTTGGACGGCAACGAGTACATCGATTTCGTCAGCAGCCTTGCCTCCGTGACGCTTGGCTACAAGGATCCAGATGTCGACGCAGCGGTCAAGGCACAACTGGAAGAAGGCATCATCTTTTCGCTGCCCCACCCCATCGAAACCGAAGTGGCCGAACTGATCTGCCAGATGGTGCCTTGCGCCGAGATGGTGCGGTTTGGCAAGAACGGCTCCGACGCAACTTCTGGCGCGGTGCGGGTGGCGCGTGCCTTTACGGCCCGGGACCGTGTCGCGACCTGCGGTTACCACGGCTGGCAGGACTGGTACATCGGTTCAACGGCACGCCACCGCGGCGTTCCGCAGGCAGTGCGGGACCTAACCCACCCATTTGCCTTCAATGATGCGGCCAGCCTCGAGAAGTTGCTGTCCGCACATCCCGGCGAGTTCGCCGCCGTGGTTCTGGAGCCGATGAACGTGGCGTATCCCACCAGCGAGTTCCTCAACCGCGTGCGCGATCTCGCCCATGCGCACGGTGCCCTGCTGATCTTCGATGAGACCATCACGGGTTTTCGCTTTCACAAAGGCGGCGCGCAGGCCTTTTTCGACGTGACTCCCGATCTGGCCACGTTTGGCAAGGGCCTGGCCAACGGCTATCCAGTTTCAGCGGTGACGGGTCGACGCGAGGTTATGCGCCTGATGGAAGAGGTCTTCTTTTCGTTCACCTTTGGTGGCGAAACGCTCTCGCTGGCGGCGGCCCGGGCCACACTGACGAAATTGTCGCGCGAACCTGTTCTCGAACGCCTGACGGCCGTGGGCGAACGCATCATCAAAGAGAGCACGGCGCTCATTGAAGCCCACAAGCTCGGTGACATTTTCCATGTCAGCGGCCACCCCACCTGGAGTTTCATGAACATCCAGAACGCACGGGGTGCCACATCGTTCGAGATCAAAACACTGTGGATGCAGGAACTGCTTGCGCGCGGCATTCTGTCGGTCGGTACCCACAACGTCAACTACGCTCACAGCGACGCGGATATCGACCGACTGCTGGCGGTGTACACCGAGGTGCTGCCAATGATTGGACGCACACTCGACAGCGGCACCCTCGCGAACAGCCTGAAATGCCAGCCCCTCGTGCCTTTGTTCAAGGTGCGATAACTGAATGCCTAAGGCCGTCTTCCGCGTCGATGCCTCGCTGCAGATTGGCACGGGGCATGTCATGCGCTGCGTGGTGCTCGCCAATGCGCTCGCACAGGCGGGCTGGCGCAGTGAATTTCTTATGCGCGAAGAGCCGGGCCATCTGGCGGACTGGGTCATCGAGAACGGGCATCGCGCGACGCTGCTGTCCAGCGCCGGAGCCGTTACCGACGCACAACCGGTGCTTGACGCCGTTCGCGGCAAGGCCTTGTTTGACTGGCTGGTGATCGACCACTACGGGCTCGACAAGACCTGGGAAGACCAAGTTCGGGGGATGGCAGCTCGCCAGCTGGTGGTGGACGATCTGGCCAACCGCCCGCACCACTGCGACGTGCTGCTGGACCAGAACGCAGGCCGAACGCCGGATCACTATGCGTCGCTGCTCCCACTGGCGACACAGCGCCTCCTTGGCCCTCAGTACGCACTGATGGCGCCTTCTTTTCGGGCACTCAGAGACACGGCCATCGCGCGACGCGATCGGTCAACCCCTCCCTTGCGATTGCTCGTGAGCATGGGAGGGGTTGATCGGGACAACCACACCGACCGGGTGCTGACCGCCGTGAACACCCAGGGGGGGGCCATGCCGTCGTTCATCGACGTCGTATTGGGCAGGCACGCACCACATATCGACCAAATCCGATCCCGGCTCGCAACGATGCGTGTGCCCACCCGCCTGCATGTGGATACGCGGTCCATGGCCCAGCTCATGTGCGACGCGGATCTGGCCATCGGCGCCGGCGGCGTTTCCGCGCTCGAACGCTGCATCCTGGGTCTGCCCACCATCTGCGTCGCCGTTGCCGACAACCAGGTACCCGGCTCCATGGCACTGGACAGGGTCGGCGCCGTTCACTACATCGGCACCCTCGGTGGCAGCGACACCCCGTTGATCGAGGCCTGGCAACAGCTGCAAGCCATCGACATCCGCCAACCTATTTCGCAGCAGTCCAGCCGCGTGTGCGACGGTGAAGGTGCGAGCCGGGTGGCACTGCTCATGAACGAAGGCCTTCGATGACCGCCACTTCCGTTCGCCCGATGACCCAGGCGGATCTCGACCAGGTTCTGACCTGGCGGAACCACCCGGATGTACGACGCCACATGTTCGATCCGCAGGAGATCGCCACGGAGGACCACCATGCCTGGTTCGCCCGGCATGAGAAAGACCCGTTGCGCCATCTGATGATTTTCGAGATCGATGGCCGCCCCTCAGGATTCGTCCAGCTGCATGAACGCCGCGGACAGGGTGCGGGGGAGTGGGGCTTCTACGCTGCGCCCGAGGCCGCCCGAGGCTGCGGCAGGCTTCTGGGCGCGGCCGCAATCCACCATGCCTTCCAGGTTCTGGGCTGGCACAAGCTCAGTGGTTCGACTCTGGCATCCAACGAGCGATCGATCCGCATGCACCTGGCGCTTGGTTTCCAGTTGGAAGGCCGCCTGCGCGAACACCATTTCGATGGCGAAGAGCGTTTGGACGTGTGCAATTTCGGGCTGCTGCGTTCCGAGTGGTCCGTCAAAGAGGCAGAGAGATGAAACAACACCCCGAGATTGAAATCGCTGGCCGCCCTATTGGCGCCGCTCACCCGCCGTACGTGATCGCTGAGCTTTCCGCCAACCACAACGGCAAGCTCGAAACCGCAATCGCCCTGCTCGATGCCGCCAAGGCAGCGGGGGCCGATGCGGCCAAGATCCAGACCTACCGTGCCGACACGATCACGCTGGATTCCGACGCCCCCGAATTCATCATTCAGGGCGGTCTTTGGCACGGCCGCAAGCTCTTTGACCTGTACGAAGAAGCGCACCTGCCCTGGGACTGGCATCGCCCCTTGTTCGACCACGCGGCGGCCATCGGAATCACGCTCTTCAGCTCGCCTTTTGACGCCACGGCGGTCGACCTGCTGGAGAGCCTGGGTGCGCCCGCCTACAAGATCGCCTCGTTCGAGGCGGTCGACCTTCCGCTCATTCGCTATGTTGCGTCCAAAAACAAGCCGATGATCATTTCAACCGGCATGGCCGACGCGGAGGAAATCGAGGAGGCCATCGAGGCAGCGCGTTCTGGCGGATGCCGCCAACTCTCAATATTGCACTGCGTCAGTGGCTACCCCGCGCCTGCCGAGGACTACAACCTCAGAACCATCCCCGATCTGATCGACCGTTTCGGACTGGTGACAGGGTTGTCGGACCACACCCTGGACAACACCACCGCCATCGCCAGCGTCGCCATGGGCGCATCGGTGATCGAAAAGCACTTCACGCTCGACCGTGATGGCGGTGGCCCTGACGACAGTTTCTCGTTGCAACCAGCCGAGATGGAAGCCCTGTGCAAGGGGGCGAAAACGGCATGGCGCGCGCTGGGCCAAGTCGACTACGGGCGCAAGTCAAGCGAACAAGGCAATGCGCAATTCCGGCGCTCCTTGTACTTCGTCAAGGCGCTGGCAGCTGGCGCTGTGGTCACCCCGGACGCGGTGCGCAGCGTCAGACCCGGCTTTGGGCTGGCCCCCAAGCTGCTCGATAGGGTGCTGGGCAGTCGCACCCGCACTGCCGTGGCCGCCAACACACCTGTCACCTGGGACGTGCTGGTGTCGCGTGAGTAATTCCTCTCAAGTCACCACACGAGCGACGGACTCGGTCCGTCGCTTCGCGGTTTACAGCACGTTGTACGCTGGAGCGTCACTGGCCCAGAAGGGCCTCATCATGCTGCTGATGCTGTGGCTCGCTCGCGTGCTCAGCACGGAGCAGTACGCCGCCTTCGGTCTGCTGTACGCCGTTCAGACCGGATTTTCGACCCTGGTGACGGCAGGCATCGTGGAGCAGGTCGTGGCCCAGCGACACAGTGCGTCCGGCCCGCTGGGCACTGACCGCACCGCTTGGCTTGGCACTCCCCGCAACCTTTTCGCGGTTCAAACAGGGGGGTTGGCATTGGTGACCATCATCGCCATGTTTGCCGTTCCCAGCAGTTCGACCTTGCAGTTTCACGAGTCCCTGTGGGCGTTGGCCGGCGGCAGCATCACCGCCCTGGCTTTGCTGTGGGCCAGCCTCGCGCGGCTCGATCACGACCACAGGACGTCCCTGATTTTCGGGGCTGGCGTACCCGCCATCGGAACGCTGGGCGCCTGGGCGGCCGTGGTATGGCGGCCGGACAATGGCGCCTTTTTTCTGGGATACGCGGTGGGCGCCGGTGTAGCGTTGGCCGCGGTTCTCGCGCGCGCCCGAATCAGCGCCGACACCTCGCCCGCACCGCCACTGGGAAGGGGGTTGCGCCAGAACACCCCGTACCTGGTGGTGGGCTTGATGATGTGGATGAGTGGCTATGGAAACCTCTGGATCATCGACCGGTGGTTTTCAAGTGAGGTCGTTGCGCAGTACACGCTGGCCTTCACCCTGGCTGCCGTCACGCAGATCGCGGCCAATGCCATGAACCAGGTCTGGAGCCCCCGGCATTACGACCTCATCCGCTCACGGCCGCCCAGAGAAGTCGAGGACAAATGCAAGCGCTACTACCTCGCGCTGGGCCTGGTGGTGAGTGCGGTTGCGGTCGCGCTGTTTTATGGCCTGACGCCGGCCCTGGAACTCGGGGGGGGCAACCTCTCCAGCTACACCGCCATCCGACATGGTCTGCTGTGGCTTTTCGCCGGCTACGCGCTCTCAATCCCCTGGTGGCACGCTCAGAATCTGTTCGTCGTGCACGGAGCCGGAGATTCGCTGATGCAGGTGTTGACGTGGTCCACTGCAGCGGGGGTCTTGGTTTGGCTGGCGGCCATGCAGTGGCTGGGCGTGTGGGGCCTCTACGTGGGCTACGCACTGATGATGGGGATCCGTTCGCTCGCTGTGTGGTGGATCGCACACAAGCGCTGGGGCACCGAGTTGCGCTGGGAAGGCCCTGCGTTGGCCTGCCTGATCCTGTTGGTATGTGGAGCGACCGCCTGATGGACCGCAAACTGTTGAAGAAGATCCTTCGCGACATCTGGCGGATCGACCGTGTCGCGTACCCCAAGGTGCGGGTGCTCACCGTCGCCCACGATACCGATCGCAGCTACCGGCATGCGGGGAAATGGTATGCCCCCATGATCGACACCCTCGAGGACGATCTGCGTGCGCGAAACGTGCCTTGTGTCAGCGTGGCCCGCGTCATCTCGGAGATCAAGGGAGACAAGGCCTACGGAGTGGTTCTTTCCCCGGAGGGCGGTTTCGCGCGCGCGCTGATCGGAAAACGGCTCAAGGGCCTGCTTCGCCGCAAGACATATCCGTTCTCTCACCAGGAGCGCGCGGTCTGGCGCGACGTGCTGCTGGCCACGGGTGCGCGTTTCGCGCTGGCCATTCAGCCCTCGCGGGAAATGTGCAGCGCCTGCCACGAGCTGGGCGTGTGGGTGGCCGATGTACAACACGGCGTCATCGGACAGGCGCACCCGTGGTACGGGGCCGCGTTTCGTCGCGACGATCCGCGCGAGCAGTTGCCTTCGGCCTTCCTTGTATGGGATCAGGAAAGCGCTGACGTGATCCAGAGCTGGGCGGGGTCTTCGGGCCCCGAGGTACACGTGGTGGGCAACCGCTGGCTGAGCCGTTTCATCCAATCGTCGCCAGACGATGGCTTGGTGCAGGATGCCCTGACCCGCTTTTCAGCCGCATCGCCGCAGGGCGATGAGAAACCGACCATTCTGGTGACCCTGTCATGGGGCACGGTGGACATCCCCAACGGCTTCATCACCGACGCCTTGTGCAAGGTCATCCAGCAGACCTCCAGCCAATACCGCTGGATGCTGCGCCTGCACCCCAACCAGGTCAATGGCTTTGCCACACATGAAGGAGACCGCTTTCCAGGGTTCTTTGAGCGTGAACTGAAGGGCCACGCGGATTGGCGAGCCGCCACCGAGGCGCCCCTGCCCGCCGTGCTGCGCATGACCGACCTTCACATCTGCTGGAACAGCTCTTCATGCATCGAAGCGGCGATGCTGGGCATACGCTCCGCCTTGCTCGACCCCGAGTTGCGGGAAGGCGGACAATGGTCAGCGTACTACTCGACCTACAGGACCATGGGAATGGTCACGCTCGTCGACGACGTCGGGCAAGACATCAAGGCGTGGATTTCAGACTCGCTGCGCCTGCCCAAACTGCCGCCCACCCAACAGCGCGACGACGAATGCTATGCACGGCTCCTGAATGAGATGGCCCGGGGGCTCCAAGCCCCTGTCGACATGACGAAGCTTTCATGAGTCCACTGCAAATCCAGGCCATCGGGCCCAATCGGTTCAACCGTCAGTTTCTGTTCAACCTGTTGTACGTGTCGTCACTGCCCCGGCTCTACATTGGATCAAGGATGCGAAGCGGCTCTGGGTTGTCTGGCTGGCACTCTACGGGGTCTTCAAGACGCTCATCGGGGAGTATCAAGCCAATGCCAGTAACGCCACCCATCCACTGGCCCTCGGCGTGCTCGCCCTAGTGGTTCTGAAAGCCGCCTTCCCAAACCAGCTTAAGCGGGGCGTTGTGGCCTCCTTCATCCAGCGCAACGACCTTTTCTACGGACTCTACCTTGTGCACATACCCGTCATCAATCTCCTGCTCTACCTGGGGTGGTCGCCCCTGGGACGGGATATCGCCGCCGCTGTGAGCGTGAGCCTGCTGCTGGCGCTCACAGCTGGTTCTATGTTGAGCGTCCCGCGCTGCGCCGAAAAATCTGACCGATGAGCACGCCCAATGCACTGACCCGTTCTCCCGGGACCGTACTCACGGTCTCGCGGCTGTTCTTCTTCATGGGGGTGGTCATCGCCTGCCTGGCCTCCAATCGGCCCGTGTTCTTCGTGTTGGGGGCCCTTCTCTGCGGCGTGTTCGCGCTGACCGAATCCGCCGCCCGCCGTTGGGAAGCCGCTGCGGTGATGAAGCTCTGCTGCTTCGCCCTGCTTTTCGTGCCTGCGTTCCTGAAACCCGGCATGGGCTTTTCACCGGTGTTCTATGTGTTTTCGACCGCAGCCACGCTGTTGGCCGCCATCGCCTTGGCGCAATATCCCACTGCGGTGCTCGCGCGCGCGTTCCGATGGGTGTACGTCGCCTGCGTGAGCGGCATTGCGGCGGGCCTGCTGGTGCACGCGGGAGAGCGAGAGGCCCTGGGCCAGCTGCTGCCGGGCGTCAGCGTCAACGGCATTCCGTCCTACCTGCTGGTCTTGCAGGTGGGCGTGAGTCTGAGCTTTTTTGCCTGTCACGGCCGGTTGCCTCTGTTGTCCCCATGGATTACGGGCTGGGTGGCCTTCCTGGGTATCGGACGAGGCTCCTTGATCGTGGCCGGACTGATCATCTGCGCCACGCTGGCATTCAACCTGCGCGGCAAGGCCACCCGCCGACATCAACAACTGCTACGCATCTTGCTGGGGATAACCATCCTGGTCCTGGCCGCGCTTGTCGGCCCCCAGACCTACGACTGGATTTCCGCGCGCACCAAACTGTCGGCCGGCCTGGTGGATACGCATCGCACAGACATCCTCCTCGCCTATTGGGGCAAACTGGACATGGTGTCCTGGCTTCTGGGCGCTGATTTTTCGGGCACCATCATCGACAAGCTCTACAACGGCAATCCTCACATCGCCTTTCTTCGCACGCATGCCTTCTTCGGCCTTCCCTTGACCCTGCTTGCACTGCTGAGCCCATGGATCGTTTGGTGGAGCCACATCTCCCAGCGCCAGAAATGGGTTTACACCTGCTTTTGCGGGTTGCTGGTGCTGCGCGCGATGACAGAACCCATTCTGTTCCCCACGCTTCTGGACCTGATCTACTTCACCGTCCTTTTTCTGCCCTTTCGACGCGATACCATCTCACCTCACCGGGTTGCCGGGACAGGCATACCGCCTGTCCCTGAGCGCCCGTTCCCGCTCCCCTCCGACGAGCGGACCACGCCGTCCATCCATCCATTCCGATGAAGCGCCACCAGATCTGCTCTCAATGCGTCATGGACACGTCCGACGCCCAAATCACGTTCGACGACCAAGGCGTCTGCGACCATTGCCGCACCTACGAGCGCGATGTCCTGCCCAACTGGCACACGGACGAACGCGGCCACAGGGCGCTGCAGGAACTCATCACCGAGATCAAGACACGAGGCAAGGGCAAGGATTTCGACTGCATCATCGGCCTGAGCGGCGGCATCGACAGCTCGTACCTGACGCACGTCGCGACGGAGTACGGCCTGCGGCCGCTCGTCTTTCACGTGGACGCTGGCTGGAACTCCCAGATCGCCGTCAACAACATCGAGAAGCTGGTTGACAAGCTGGGGCTGGATCTCTACACCGAGGTGATCGACTGGGAGGAAATGCGCGACCTGCAGCTCGCGTTCTTCAAGTCGGGCGTGCCCCACATCGACACGCCGCAGGATCATGCGTTCTTCGCGACGATGTACAAGTTTGCCGAGGAGCACGATGTCAAGTACATCCTGACCGGTGCGAACTACTCGACCGAGTGCATCCGCAATCCGATCGAATGGATGTATTACCAGTCCGATGCCATCCAGCTCAAGGACATCCACCGGCAGTTCGGCACGCGCCCCCTGGTCAACTACCCCACCACCTCGATCCTGCGCCACAAGATCTGGCTGCCCTACATCAAAGGCATCAAGGTTGTCCGCCCCCTGAACTCCGTGCCGTACGACAAGGCCAAGGCGATGCAGCTGCTGGCCGACGTGTATGGCTGGCAGCCCTATCCCCAGAAGCATTTTGAATCCCGCTTCACGCGCTTCTACGAGGGCTACTGGCTGCCGCGCAAGTTCGGCTACGACACGCGCAAAGTCCAGTTTTCCAGCCTGATCGTGACCGGGCAGATGACGCGCGAGGAAGCGCTGCGACAGCTGGAGCAGCCCGCGCTGGACGACGCGACGATCCGGCAAGAGTTCGAGTACGTGGCCACCAAGCTGGGCATCCCGACCGAGGAGTTGCAAGGCTACTTCGATGCGCCGAACAAGACATTCCGGGACTACCGCTCGCAGGAAAGCATCTACAACTTCGGCGCACGCGTGATGAAGATGCTGGGACTGGAGCGCGGGGGCAAGCGTTGATCGCCATCGTCGACTACGGCCTGGGCAACGTGCATGCCATCGCCAACATCTACAAGCGCCTGGATCTGCCATGCCGCCTGGCCCGTCAGGCTGAGGATTTCGCCGATGCGGACCACATCGTGCTACCGGGCGTGGGCGCCTTCGACTGGGCCATGGCCAGACTCAACAGCTCCGGCATGCGCGAAGCGCTGGACGACGCCGTGATCCACCGTAGGAAGCCTGTGCTGGGCATCTGCGTGGGCATGCAGATGCTGGCCCACCGAAGCGACGAGGGCTCCACGGCGGGTCTTGGATGGATCGATGGGGAGGTGAAACACCTTGACCCGGGCCCCGCGCACGCGCCGAGGCAACTGCCTCACATGGGATGGAACGACGTCAAACCGCTGGACGCGCGAGGGCTGTTCGCCGGATTCGACGAAAGCGCCCGGTTCTACTTCCTGCACTCCTACTATTTCGTGCCGCACGATTCGGCCGATCGACTCGCCGAATCCGACTACGGCGCGCCCTTCGCCTGCGCGGTGCGCCATGGCCATGTCCACGGCGTGCAGTTCCACCCCGAAAAGAGCCATGCGTGGGGCATCCAGCTTCTGAAGAACTTTGCCGCTCTCTGATTCCATGCTCAGACCACGCATCATCCCCTGCCTGCTGGTCCACAAGGGTGGACTCGTCAAAACCATCGGCTTTGAACAGCCCAAGTACGTCGGCGACCCCCTGAATGCCGTGCGCATCTTCAACGAGAAGGAAGTCGACGAGCTGGTGGTGCTGGACATCGACGCCACCCGCGAAGGCCGGGAGCCCGACTATCGGCTGATCGGCAGCCTCGCCGCCGAATGCCGGATGCCGCTGGCATATGGCGGCGGTGTGCGCACGATCGATCAGTTCGAGCGGTTGGTGAGCCTCGGTGTCGAAAAGGTGTCGGTCGGGGCGGCCGCCGTTCGCACGCCCGAACTGATCACGGAGGCGGCTCGCCGCGTCGGCAGCCAGAGCGTGGTCGTCGTGATCGACGTGAAACAGGCCAACGGCCAGCACAAGGCCTGGACCCACAACGGCACCCAGCCTGTGGCCGCGTCGCCGGTCGAACTGGCCCGCATGGCCCAGGCCAACGGTGCGGGCGAGATCGTGCTCAATTCCATCGACCGCGACGGACGCATGCAGGGCTACGACCTGGACCTGCTGCGCCACGTGCGCGCAGCGGTGTCGCTGCCCATCACCTGCCTGGGCGGTGCGGGATCCTTGAATGACCTGTCGGGTCTGATACAGGAGTTCGGCGTGATCGGCGCGGCGGCGGGCAGCCTGTTCGTCTTCAAGGGCAAATACAGGGCGGTGCTGATCAACTACCCCTCACGGGCGGACAAGGATGCGTTGGTGAAGACCGCAAGAGGAACCGCATGAAGCAGGTGCTGCAAGACCTGTCCAATGGACAGACGACCGTGGTGGAAGCCCCCACACCCCAGCCGGGCCGGGGCCAGTTGCTGCTGAGGACCACGCGCACGCTCGTCTCGGCGGGCACCGAACGCATGCTGGTCGACTTCGGCCGCGCCTCCTACATCGACAAGGCGCGCCAGCAACCCGAAAAAGTCAGGCAAGTGCTCGACAAGGTGCGCACCGATGGCCTGCTCACCACGGTGGAGGCCGTGCGATCCAAGCTCGGTCAGCCCATCCCGCTGGGCTACTGTCATGTGGGCGTCGTGCACGCGATCGGGCCAGGCGTCGAGGGTTTCCAGGTGGGGGACCGTGTGGTCTCCAACGGGCCTCACGCCGACATGGTCCTGGTGCCCAAGAACCTGTGTGCCCGGGTCCCCGACGCGGTGAATGACGACCAGGCCGCTTTCGTGGTGCTGTCGAGCATCGGGCTGCAAGGCATCCGGCTGGCGCAACCCACGCTGGGCGAGTCGGTGGCCGTGATCGGTGCCGGCCTGATTGGCCTCATGACCATCCAGTTGCTGGTGGCTCAGGGTTGCCGGGTATTGGCCATCGACCTCGACGACAGCAAGTTGGCCCTGGCGCGCCAGTTGGGCGCCGAAACCTGCCATGCGGGCGCGGGCGAAGATCCGATCGCGGCAGGCCAGGCGTTCAGCCGCGGACAGGGCATGGACGCCGTCCTGATCACGGCGTCCACCTCGTCGAGCGATCCGGTGACGCAGGCGGCGCGCATGAGCCGCAAGCGTGGGCGCATCGTGCTCGTGGGCGTGACCGGGCTTGAACTCAACCGGGCGGATTTCTACGACAAGGAACTGAGTTTCCAGGTCAGTTGCTCCTATGGTCCGGGACGCTACGACCCGGTCTACGAACAACAGGGGCATGACTATCCCCTGCCGTTCGTGCGATGGACGGAGCAACGGAATTTTCAGGCCGTGCTGGACCTGATGGCCAGCGAGCGACTTTCCGTCGAACCGCTGATTTCGCACCGCTTTGCCTTCGAGGACGCGCCAGCCGCCTACACGGCCCTCACGGACGATCGCACGGTGCTGGGCATGCTGCTGGACTACCGTTCGGAGCCCGCCTCGCGGCTTTCTACCCGGATCGAAGTCAAACGGACCGTTGCTCCGCCCCAACCTGGCGAACCCGTGATCGGCTTCATCGGCGCCGGCAACTACGGCGCCCGCGTGCTGATCCCGGCCTTCCAGGCCGCCAACGCCCGCCTGCATACCATCTGTTCCTCGGGTGGGGTGAGCGCCGTGGTTCAGGGTGGCAAGTCGGGTTTCGAAGTGGCGTCCACCGACGTGCAGGCCATGCTGGAGGACCCCGCCATCAACACCGTCGTCATCGCTTCGCGCCATGACAGCCATGCGTCCCTGGTGGCGCGCGCCCTGCAGGCAGGCAAGTCGGTGTTCGTCGAAAAACCGCTGTGTCTGACGCTGGCCGAATTGCAGGACATCGAAAGTGCTCTCGAATCGCGCGCCGATGGGGCCCGTGGCGTGTTGATGGTCGGCTTCAATCGCCGGTTCTCACCCCATGTGACGAAGCTCAAAGCGTTGCTCGACACGGTGCACGAACCCAAATCGTTCATGGTCACGGTCAATGCCGGGCGCATTCCCGCCGAGCACTGGACGCAGGATCCTGCCGTGGGTGGTGGCCGCCTGATCGGCGAAGCCTGCCACTTCATCGATTTGCTGCGCTTCCTGGCGGGATCCCCGATCACCGAGATCCGTGCCACGGGCATGGGCGTGCGCGCCGGCAAGGCCACCACGCGGGACACCTTCACCATCACCCTCGAGTTCGAGGACGGCTCGCTGGGCTCCATCGCCTACCTGGCCAATGGGTCGGCGGCCTTTCCCAAGGAACGCATCGAGGCCTTCGCCGCCGGCCGCGTGCTGCAGATCGACAATTTCCGTGCCCTGAAAGGCTATGGTTGGCCGGGCTTCGGCTCGACGAAGAGCTGGCGCCAGGACAAGGGCCAGAACCAGGCCGTTGCCCGCTTCCTGGCCTCGGTGCGTGGTGGTGAGGCGCCGATCCCGCAGGACGAGATCCTCGAGGTGGCCAGGCGGACCATCGAAGCCGCTGGGCAGATACAAGGCGGCGGAGCCTCTTACTCAGGCTGACATGCCAGTCCTCCGAAAAGTCCGACGCTACTGGGAAACGCTGCGCCATCTGCGATCACCGCAGATCTGGGGCCGCCTGGTGCACCGCTGGCACTCACCCAGCCCGCCGCCGGCGGCACCGGCGCCGCCGCGCGCGCAGCCGGGCGCCTGGGTGGCGCCCGCGCGCCGCCTGCCCAGCCTCACCGCTGCGGGCCACTTCGTCTTTCTCCATGCCGAGGGTGATCTGGAGAAGGACGGATGGGACGGCCCCGGGCAGGAAAAGCTGTGGCGCTACAACCAGCACTACTTCGACGACCTCAATGCCCACGGGGCGGCATCGCGCGCACCCTGGCACCAGGCGTTGCTGACGGACTGGATCCGCCGCAACCCACCTGCCAGCGGCACGGGCTGGGAGTCGTACCCGACCTCGCTGCGCATCGTGAACTGGATCAAATGGTCACTGGCGGGCGGCGCGGCGGACGCGGCCTTTCTCGACAGCCTGGCCACACAGACCCGCTGGCTGTCCCGCCGACTGGAAACGCACCTGCTGGGCAACCACCTTTTTGTGAACGCGAAAGCCCTGGTGTTCGCCGGCCACTACTTCTCGGGTGACGAAGCAGCTCGCTGGCGACGCACTGGTCACGAGCTGCTGCGGCGTGAGATCCCGGAGCAGATATTGCCGGATGGTGGTCAGTTCGAGCGTTCGCCCATGTACCACGCGCTGGCGTACGAGGACATGCTGGACCTGTACAACATCGAGCGCTGTTTTGCCACCGACGCCGGCGGGCCGGATGGTCACCAGCGGTTGGTGCGCATGGCCTCCTGGCTTCACGCCATGAGCCACCCCAACGGCGAACTGGCGCTGTTCAACGACACGGCCGAAGGCATTGCACCTTCGGTGCAGGAGCTCGACGCCTACGCACAACGACTCGGCCTGGAGCCGCCACCTGACCCGCACACCGTCCATCTCGACGACAGCGGTTATATCCGGCTGGAGAAGGGACGTGCGGTCGCGCTGTTCGACGTGGGCCCTGTGGGGCCCGACTACCTGCCGGCCCACGCGCACGCCGACACCCTGAGCCTGGAACTGTCCCTGGGCGGCACACGCGTGCTGGTCAATTCAGGGACGTCCCTCTACGCCGAAGGCCCGGAACGCTCGCGCCAGCGCGGAACGGCGGCACACAACACCGTCTTGGTCGATGGGCAGGATTCCAGCGAAGTGTGGAGCAGCTTTCGCGTTGCCCGCCGCGCCCGCCCTCTCAACGTGCGCCTCGAACAGCAGGCGGATGTGCAGCGCGCCAGTGCCGCCCACGATGGTTATGCGCGGCTGCCGGGCAAGCCCGTGCATGTGCGCAACCTGACCCTCACCCCGGGCGGCTGCGTGGTGGAGGACCGCCTGGAAGGCGGGTTCCGGCATGCGCAGTCCCGTTTTCATTTCCACCCCGACGTGGTGGTGTCCGCCGATGCGCAAGGCCATCAAGGCCTCTGCCGGCTCCCCGACGGCGACGCGGTGCGCTGGCGCAGCCAGGGCGCGAGCTCTGCCAGGGTGGAGGCGTCCACCTGGCATCCCGTGTTCGGCGCCGCGATCCCCAACCAATGCCTCATCCTCGACTGGAGCGATCGGCAATGCACCGTTGAGTTCCACTGGGATGGCGCCAGCGGCGGATGATCACCATGCATGTGCTGTTGTTGAGTTTCTACTTTCCGCCCGACCTGTCTGCGGGTTCGTTTCGCATGGAAGCGCTGGTCAAGGCCCTGCGCGCCCGGCTGCCCGAGGGCGTCCGGATCACGGTGATCACCACGCGGCCGAACCGTTACGACAGCTTCGACGCCCAGGCTCCCGCCCTGGAAAGCTTGGGCTCACTCACCGTACACCGCATCGACCTGCCGCCGCATCGCAGCGGCATGCTCGATCAGGCCAGGGCGTTTGCCACCTTTGCCTGGCGGGCAAGGGCACTGGTGGCGAGGGAGCGCCCGGACATCGTGGTCGCCACCACCTCACGGCTCATGACGGGCCTGCTGGGCGCCTGGGCGGCGCGGCACCATGCGGTGCCCTTGTACCTGGACATCCGCGACATCTTCGTCGACACCATCGGCGATGTGCTGTCGCGCCGTCTCTCGTGGTTGCTCAAGCCGGTGTTCTCGGCGCTGGAGCGCTGGGCGGTCCGCTCGGCCACCCGCGTCAACCTGGTGTCGCCGGGGTTTTTGCCGTATTTCCAACCGCGCTATCCCGACCGCTCGTTCTCGTTGCTGAGCAACGGTGTGGACGATGCCTTTCTGGAACACCGCTACGACCAGGCCCCGCCAGCGGCATCACCACGGCCCATCCGTGTGCTGTACGCGGGCAACCTGGGAGAAGGCCAGGGCCTCCATCACATCCTGCCGGAGCTCACCCGGGCGCTCGGCGACGAGGTGCACTTCACCGTGGTGGGCGACGGCGGCCGCCGCATGCAACTGGTGTCCGCGCTCGACGCCCTGCCCCAGCACTGGGTGACCTTTCTCAAACCGGTCAAGCGCTCCGAGCTGGTCATGCTGTATGGGCAGGCCGACGTGCTGTTCGTGCACCTCAACGACCTGCCCGCGTTCGAAAAGGTGTTGCCGTCCAAATTGTTCGAATATGCCGCCACCGGAAAGCCCATCTGGGCCGGTCTGGCGGGGTTCCCCGCCTGTTTCGCGCAGGAAGAGGTCGAGAACACGGCCGTCTTCCCGCCGTGCGATGCACAAGCAGCCATTGCGGCGTTCCGCGCATTGCGTCTGCAGACCTGTGATCGCAGCGGTTTCGTTGACCGTTACCGCCGCACCCACATCATGGACCGCATGGCCGATGAAATCGCGCAACTGGGATCGGGCCCGTCGTCATGAGCACACCCCGCATTCTGTTGACGGGTGGCACGGGCTGGGTGGGCAGCGCCTTGACCCGGACCCTTCTCGCCCGTTCCTGCGACACGGTCCTGGGTGTGCGCAGCGAGGCACCGCTGCCCCTGGCTGGCACCCGAACGGTACGGCTTGGCCCGCTGGGCGCTTCGCTGCAATGGCCGGTGGAACTGCGCGATCGCCAGGTCGTGGTCCACCTCGCGGCCCGTGTGCACGTGATGAACGAGCGTGCCGCCAACCCGTTGCAGGCGTTTCGTGAGGCCAACACCGTCGGCACCCTGCAACTGGCCCGCTTGGCCGCCCAGGCGGGCGTGCGCCGTTTCGTCTTCGTGAGTTCGGTCAAGGTCAACGGCGAGTCCACGACAGCGGGAGTGCCCTTCACCGCCAACGATGTCCCGGCACCGCAGGACCCCTACGGCATCTCCAAGGCCGAAGCCGAAACAGGCCTGCGACAGATCGGCCAGGAGACGGGCATGGAGGTGGTCATCGTCAGGCCGCCCCTGGTCTATGGCCCGGGTGTCAAGGCCAACTTCGCCAGCCTCCTGCGGGTGTTAGGGCGAGGCGTGCCCTTGCCCTTGGGCCTGGCGACAAACAACCGCCGCAGCCTCGTGGCGCTGGACAACCTGGTCGATCTGCTCATCACCTGCATCGACCACCCGGCCGCAGCGAACCAGACCTTTCTGGTCAGCGATGGCGAAGACCTGTCCACCACGGCCCTGCTTCGTCGCATGGGCCAAGCCATGGGCAGACCCGCACGGCTGCTGCCAGTGCCACCGGCGCTGCTGAGATGGGGTGCCGCGGCCGTCGGCAAGCGCGATGTGGCGCAACGCCTTTTCGGCAACCTGCAGGTCGACATCACCCACACACGAGAGACACTCGGCTGGACACCACCCATCAGCGTCGATGAAGGTCTGCGGCGGGCCGCGGCAGGCAGGGAGCAAGGATGAAGCGCCTCTTCGATCTGCTGCTGGCGCTGTGCGCCGCCACCGTTCTTCTCGTGCCCGTGGTGCTGGTGGCTCTGGCCGTGCGGCTCACATCCCCCGGGCCGGCGCTCTACTGGTCCAACCGCGTCGGCCGCCACAACCGCATCTTCCGCATGCCCAAGTTCCGCAGCATGCGCACCGACACGCCTGCGGTGGCGACCCACCTGCTGACCGATCCGGCCAAGTACCTCACACCCATCGGCCCGTTCCTGCGCAAGAGCAGCCTGGACGAGCTGCCCCAACTCTGGAGCATTCTCAGGGGCGACATGAGCTTCGTGGGCCCTCGCCCCGCGCTGTTCAACCAGGACGACCTGATCGCCCTGCGCACGCAGCAGGGTGTGCACGAGCTGGTCCCTGGCTTGACAGGCTGGGCCCAGGTGAATGGCCGCGACGAGCTGCCGATTCCTCAGAAGGTGGCGCTGGATGCAGAATACCTGCAGCGCCAGAGCCTGGGATTCGACCTGCAGATACTCTGGATGACGTTTGTCAAAGTGCTGCGCCGGGATGGTGTGGCCCACTAAAAGAATGAAAAACAGGGACCATCGAAGCCAAGCCGCCGCCACGCTTCTGCACATGCCACGGGCCGCCAAGCGCCTGTCCGCGGTGCTGGTGGACATTGCATTGTGTGCGCTCACCGTCTGGCTCGCGCTTTGCCTGCGGCTGGAGCACTGGGTGCAACTGACCCCCGCGCATGTGCTGGCCATCATGGGAGCGGTGCTGATCGCCCTGCCCCTGTTCATCCGCTTCGGCCTGTACCGCGCCATCTTCCGCTACGCCGGATGGAATGCCATGGTCAGCCTGGCGCAGGCCATGGTGCTGTACAGCTTGTTCTATGCCACGGTGTTCACCGTGATCGGCATTCCAGGCGTGCCCCGCACCGTGGGCGTGATCCAGCCCCTGCTGCTGCTCGTCACCATCGGATTCAGCCGCCTGGTGGTGCGCTACTGGCTGGGCGGCCTGTACCGCACCATGCTGCAGCGCGAGCATCTGCCAGGCATCCTGATCTACGGCGCCGGCGTGGCGGGACGGCAGCTCGCGGCAGCGCTCTCGCGCGGCAGCGAACAGCGCCTGCTCGGTTTCATCGACGACGACGACCAGCTGCAGGGCAACAGCCTCGATGGCCGCACGGTGCACGACCCGGCCGAGCTGGTGCGGCTGATCCCCAATCTGGGCGTGACGGACGTGCTGCTCGCGCTGCCCTCGATCACGCGCCAGCGCCGTCTGGACATCCTCGACACCCTGCGCCACCTGCCCGTGCACGTGCGAACCCTGCCCGGCATGTCCGACCTCGCGGCGGGCCGGGTGACGATGAGCGACGTGCGCGAGCTCGACATCGAAGACCTGCTGGGCCGCGATCCGGTCACGCCCAACACCGCGCTGCTCCACAGCCTGATCCAGGACAAGGTGGTGGCGGTCACGGGTGCGGGCGGCAGCATCGGCAGCGAGCTGTGCCGGCAGATCGCTGCCTGCGGGCCGCACATCCTCCTGCTGGTGGAGAACAGCGAATTTGCCCTCTACCAGATCCACCGCGAACTGGAAGCGCTGTTCGACAACGAGGCCTCCGCGCCAGGCGTGCAACTGGTGCCTTTGCTGGCCTCGGTGCAGGACGAAGCCCGCATCGCGCAGATCATGCAGGCCTGGCGGCCCGACACGGTGTACCACGCCGCGGCCTACAAGCACGTGCCGCTGGTGGAGCACAACCCGGTCCAAGGCCTGCGCAACAACGTCTGGGGCACCTGGGTGTGCGCGCGCGCCGCGCAGGCCGCCGGCGCCGCCAACTTCGTGCTGATCAGCACCGACAAGGCGGTGCGCCCCACCAACGTCATGGGCGCGAGCAAGCGCCTGGCCGAAATGGTGTTGCAGGCGATGGCCGCCGAGCCCGGTGGCGCCACCACGTTCGCCATGGTGCGCTTCGGCAACGTGCTGGGCTCCAGCGGTTCGGTGGTGCCCTTGTTCCGCGAGCAGATCAAGAACGGTGGGCCGATCACGCTGACCCACCCGGACATCACGCGCTACTTCATGACCATTCCCGAAGCCGCTCAGCTGGTGATCCAGGCCGGCGCCATGGCGCATGGCGGCGACGTGTTCGTGCTGGACATGGGCGAGCCTGTGCGCATCATCGATCTGGCCCGGCGCATGGTCGAACTCTCGGGCCTGCAGGTGAAGAGCGAGCAGAACCCCACTGGCGACATCGAGATCCAGATCACCGGGCTGCGACCGGGCGAGAAGCTGTACGAGGAGCTGCTGATCGGCGACAACCCTCAACCCACGCAACACGCTCGCATCATGAAGGCACAGGAAGACATGCTGCCCTGGAGCGAGCTGCAGGCCTTGCTGAAGTCGCTGGAAGAGGCCATGGAGTCGAACGACGTGACCACCTTGCGGGCCCTGTTGCAGGCTTGCGTGCAGGGCTACCAACCCACCGGTGAGGTCGTCGACTGGCTGCACTCCTCTCCCGGGAGCAGTCTGGAATCCACCCGCGCCTGAACAAAAAAAAGCCACCGCAGGGTGGCTTTTGAAAGTCCTTGAAGGGACGTCGTTGGGAGACCAGATTCAAACGTTTTTCATGACGTGTGGTGTTTGCCGGATCCGTTGTTCTGATGTTGTGACAGCATCGATGCGAATTGTGCGCTGCGGCACTGTTTTCGACCATCCCCCATTTGTGGGAACCGGGCCGTTTTCTTGGTGAATAAAACCCAAAAACCCCCGCGGAATCCAAGGACAGCCTCGTGATCGACATCCGTGCGCGCGAAATCTGCGCCCGCTCAGCAGACCAGCGGTAGCTGGCCTGCCTCGCCATCCGTCAGACCGGCAGATCCACCACGAAGCGCGCGCCGCCGCCGGGACGGTCCTCGCAGCGCACGCGGCCCCCGTGGCGCTCGATGATCGTCTTCACCAGCGACAGGCCCAGGCCCACCCCGCCTTCGCGTTCACTGGCGCCGGGCAGGCGGTAAAAGGGCTCGAAGATGCGCGCGCGTTGATCGGCGGGCACACCGGGACCCCGATCCTCCACCCAGAGTGTCACGCGCGGCGCGCCCTGCCCCGGGGCGGACATGGGCGCAAAGATGCTCAGGCGCACCTGCGAATCGGCCGACGCGCCGACATGGCCATGGCGGCGCGCATTTTCCAGCAGATTGCGCAACACCCTGCGCAGCAGGCGGGCCTGGCCGTGCACCAGCACGGGCGTGGCACCGGCGGCGATCTCCAGGTCGGCACCGGCGCGCGCGCATTCTTCGGCCGCCAGGCCCACCAGGTCGACCTCTTCCGTGGGGCCGAGCGCGCTCGCGTCGCGCGCGTCGATCAGGTCCAGCCGGCTCGCCAGCAGGATCTCGTCGATCAGCTGGTCGAGTTCTTCGATGCTGCGGGCGATCTCGGCGCGCTGCGGCGCCCTTGCGTTGTCCTTGTCGAGCAGCTCCAAGCCCATGCGGATGCGGGCCAATGGCGAACGCAGTTCGTGCGAGGCATTGGCCAGCAAGGCCTTGTGCGATTGCAGCAGTGTCTGCACCCGTTCGGCCGCGGCGTTGAAACGGGTGGCCAGAAACGCGACCTCGTCCTGCCCCTGCATGGGCAACCGGGTGGAGAGGTCACCGTCGCCCCAGCGCTCCACGCCCTTCTGCAGCGCTTCGAGGCGCTTGGTCAGGCGCCGCACGATGGGGTAGGCGCCCAGGGCCACGGCGAAAGCCACCAGGCCGAGCAGCCAGGCAAACCCGGTCGGTGTCTGGAACCACTCGGGCGCGCGGCGCCCCGGGTTGTTGCCCCCGGACGGGCGGGGCGGGCGCGGCAGCAGCACGTACAGGGTCTGCCCATCCTTCATCACCACCTCGAATTCCCAGCCCTCGCCGGGAATGCTGACCGCCCGCGCAGGCGCCTGCCCCACGATTTCGCGCGCGCCATCGCGCACGATGATCGTGCGGGTCACCCGCGCCTCACGCTCGGCGCGGTCTTCGTCCAGCGCCTGCTGCCACAGCCAACCCGTGACCAACGTCAGCACCGTGACCGCGGCGACCACCGCCAGCCAGATGCGGACGTACAGCCGGGAGCCGAAGAGCGAACTCATTCCTGCTGCTTCGCGAACACGTAGCCCACGCCGCGCACCGTGAGGATGCGCTTGGGGTCCTTGCTGTCGGCCTCGATGGCGTTGCGGATGCGCCCGATGTGCACGTCGATCGAACGGTCGAAGGCTTCGAGCTCGCGGCCGCGCACCGCTTCCATGATCTGGTCGCGCGTGAGCACCCGGCCCGCGCGCTCGGCCATGGCGACCAGAAGATCGAACTGGTAGGAGGTCAGCTCGCAGGGCTGGCCGGCCACCTGCACGGTGCGGGCGTCGCGGTCGATGTCGAGCGAACCGAAACGCAGCACCGGCGTGGAGCGCGACACAGCCGCGCTGCCGGTGGGCTCGCCGCGGCGGCGCAGCACGGCGCGCACGCGCGCGAGCAGCTCGCGCGGTTCGAAGGGTTTGGGCAGGTAGTCGTCGGCGCCGAGCTCCAGGCCGATGATGCGGTCCATGGGGTCGCCCTTGGCCGTGAGCATGAGCACCGGCACGCGCGCGGCTTCACCCGGCATCGAACGGATGCGCCGGCAGACCTCCAGCCCATCGATGCCGGGCATCATCAGGTCCAGGATCACCAGCTGCGGCTGAATGAGCTGCAACTGCTCCAGGCCGGCTTCGCCATCGCTGGCGTGGGTCACCTCGAAACCCGACTGGCCCAGGTACTCCACCACCATCTGCGCGAGGCGGCCGTCGTCTTCAATCATCAGCAGGGGAGCGTTCATGGTTTTCAGTGTAGCGGCGGGCGCCGGAGCCCATCATCGTGTCAGCGCTGTGTGAAGCGGGCTTTCGGGTCACGTAAAGTCATGTAAATGGCACCGCCCACCCCGCCCCCCACC
>NZ_JBYTAE010000033.1:0-53841 GCF_058787875.1 Hydrogenophaga sp. FW305-3-2-15-A-LB1
CGTCGGGGCGGGTCGGGGTGTCAGCGAGGTCCATGCGGCCAGTGTGGACCAGATGGTGATTCTGAAAAACTGAGTTGTTTTGATCGAACGATTCCATAATGGAATCGAAATGACCGACCCCCTGTCACCCTCATCTCTCACGGGCGTTCGCCTGTCGCACCTGTTGTTGTGCCGTGCGCTGGTGTCCACGGGCACCCTGCATGGGGCGGCTCGGCTGCTGCACCGCACGCAGCCCGCGGTCACCAAGATGCTGCAGGAGCTGGAGTCCTCGCTGGGGGTGCGCCTG
The DNA here is from genome assembly GCF_058787875.1 of Hydrogenophaga sp. FW305-3-2-15-A-LB1. Lineage (NCBI taxonomy): Bacteria > Pseudomonadati > Pseudomonadota > Betaproteobacteria > Burkholderiales > Comamonadaceae > Hydrogenophaga > Hydrogenophaga sp. FW305-3-2-15-A-LB1. The sequence goes on from NZ_JBYTAE010000033.1 coordinate 287, forward strand.
TTCGAGCGCGGGCGCCTGGGCACCCACCCCACCGCCAGTGGCCGCGCCTTTCTGCATCGGGCCGAAGTGATGCTCAACGAGTGGGGCATCCTGCGCGACGAACTGCGGGCCATCGAGGCCGGCGAGGCGGGCCTGTTGCGGGTGGGGGCCACGCCGATCATGCTGCTGTCCCTGCTGCCGCGCGCGCTCGGGCGCTTCCTGGCGCGCCGCCCCGGCATGCTGGTGCGCTTCCGGGAAGGGTCCATCCACGACCTGCTGATCGCGCTCGATTCGGGGGAGGTGGACTGTGTGGTCGGCCGCTTCTCGGGGGAGCTGCTCGACAGCGAGCCCATGCGCACGCTGCGGGTCGAGCGGCTGTACGACGAGACCCTGGCCATCGTGGCCGGTGCCAGCCATCCGCTGGCCCGCCGCCGGCGGCAGGTGGGCTGGCACGAGCTGGCCCAGGCCCAGTGGGTGCTGCCGCCGCCGGAACTGGTGACGCGGCAACTGCTCAACACCGAGTTCATCCGCGGCGGCGTGACACCGCCCAGGCCCTTGATGGAATCGGCCTCTTTCAGCAGCAACCTCGCGCTCGCCCACGAGCTCGTGACCCTGGCCCTGGTGCCCCTGGACGCGGCCCGGTTGGCCCAGCGGCATGGCCTGGTGCGCGTGCTGCGCACGCCCCTGTCGTCGTTCTCGGCCCCGATCTCCATCGTGCAGCGCCCCAGCTCCCTGCAGGGCGAGGTGTACGCCGACTTCCTGGCGGCGGTGCGCGCCGCGGCGGCCCAGGTGCGGGCCTAGGCCTGAACGCCGGCTCGGCCTGGGCGTCCCGACACCTGCTGGATCTGCTGCCGCAGCCAACGCCGCAAGGGGTCGGCGTCGGTGCGTTCGTGCCAGATCTGTTTCACCTCCACCCGGGGCAGGTCGATCGGCAGCGGGTGGATCTGCAGATCGGGGTCGCGTTGCGCGGCCTCTTCGGCCACCGAGCGCAGGCAGGTCAGCAGAAAGGCCGTGTCCCGGACCAGGCGGGTCGGGGCCAGGAAGCTGGAGAGGCCCGCCGCGATGCGGCGGCGCAGGCCCCGCGCCTCCAGGGCGCGGTCGACCCGCCCATGCAGATCGCCAGTGAGCGTGGTCAGCAGGTGTTCGCAGGCCAGGAATTGTTCAAGCCCCAACGCACCTCCGTTCAAGTGGGGGTTGTGGCGCGAGGCCAGCACCACGAAGTCTTCGCTGAACAGGCGCTGCTGGCGCAGCGTGTCGGGCAGCTCGTCGTAGAAGCCCGCGATGGCGAGGTCGCAGCTGCCTTTTTCCAGTTCCTCGCGAGGCAGCTGGCCTCGCGTGTTGTGCGTGATCAGGATGACACCGGGCGCCTGCGCGCGCAGCCGGGGCAACAGCCCGGGCAGCAGGGACTGTTCGAGGTAGTCGGTGGTGAAGAGGTGCAGGCGCTCGTTGCGCGAGAGGAAGTCGCTGCCTTCGCTGCGGTGGTAGAAGGCCTCGATGTCGCCCACCAGCGCCTGCACCTGCGGCGCCAGCTCATGCGCCCGGGGCGTCGGCGTCAGGCCACGCGGGGCGCGCACGAAGAGCGGGTCGCCCATCTCGTGGCGCAGCTTGGCCAGCTTGTGGCTCAGCGCGGGCTGGCTCAGCGCCAGGCGTTCGGCCGCGCGCGAGGCGTTGCGCTCCTGGTAGACCACGTGGAAGACCCGCAGTAGGTTCAGGTCCTTGTTGTCGATATTCATTTATTGAATTCCAAAGATCGAATATTTCGACTTTTCGAATCATAGAAGCGTCCCGATCATCGTGTCCAACCCATTTCAACCACGGCCTGCGGGCCTCGAAAGGATGCGCGATGAAGAAGATATTGATGGTGCTGACCTCCCACGACCGGCTGGGCGACACCGGGCACAAGACCGGTTTCTGGCTGGAGGAGTTCGCCGCCCCGTACTACCGGTTCAAGGACGCGGGCGCGCAGGTCACGCTGGCCTCACCTCTGGGCGGGCAGCCGCCGATCGACCCCAAGAGCCACGAAGCCGATGCCCAGACCGAAGCGACACGCCGCTTCAACGCCGACGCGCGGGCCCAGGCCGCCCTGGCCCGCACCCTGCCTCTGGGCGACGTGAACGCGCAGGACTTCGACGCCGTGTTCTACCCCGGTGGCCACGGGCCGCTGTGGGACCTGGCGGAAGACACCCGGTCCATCGCGTTGATCGAACGCTTCCTGGCGCAGGACAAACCGGTGGCCGCGGTGTGCCACGCACCCGCCGTGCTGCGCCATGTGAAGGACGCGCAAGGGCAGCCGCTGGTGCGCGGCCGCCAGGTCACCGGCTTCAGCAACAGCGAGGAATCGGTGGCCCAGCTCACCGACGTGGTGCCCTTCTCGCTGGAGGACATGTTGACCGGCCACGGCGGCCTCTACACCCGCGGGGCCGACTGGCAGAGCCACGTGGTGGTGTCCGGCCGGCTGATCACGGGGCAGAACCCGGCATCTTCCGAAGCGACGGCCGAGGCCTTGCTCGCGCAGCTCGGAGCGCGCTCATGAGCCGCGCCGCGTTCGCGCTGGCGGCGCTGCTCGCCTTTCCGTGGGTGGCCCAGGCTTCCGATCTGCTGCCGCTGGAACGCTGGCGCAGCTACCAGGGGGTGAGCTGGGAGGCTGCCGCACCCGGGCAGGCGGCTGTGCCGTTCGCGCAATCGGTGAACGCGCCCATCGCCGGCCTGCATTTCGACGCCCGGGGCGGCGCCTACGTGAGCACGCCCCGCCTGCTCTCGCCCGCCGCGCCGGCCACCCTGAGCCGGCTCGACGCCACGGCCGACGGTGGCCCCGCGAGGCTGACCGCCTTTCCTTCCACGCAGGGCAACGATGTGAAGGCGCCGCCCCACCTGGCCTTGCGCAACGTGCTCGGCTTCCATGTGGACCGGCGCAACGGCTGGCTCTGGGCGCTGGACATGGGCTTCGTGGCGGGCGAGGCCGAAGCGCCCGCCGGGGCGCAGAAGGTGATGGTGTTCGAACTGGCCTCGGGCAAGCTCTTGAAGACCATTGCGCTGGACGGCGTGGCCGATCGGGCGGGCAGCTTCCTCAACGACATCGCGGTCGACGAACGCCGGCGCGTGGCCTATGTGTCCGACAGCGGCTTTCGCAGCGCGCCGCGCAACCAGGTGGGTTTGATCGTGGTGGACCACGCCAGCGGCACGGCCCGGCGCGTGCTGGACGGGCACGCCAGCCTGCAGATCGAGCCGGGCGTCAAGGTGGTGTCCGGTGGCAGCGAGGTCTGGCCCGGCAACCCCTTGCTGATCGGCGTCAACGGCATCGCGCTCTCGCCCGATGGACAGACGCTGTACTGGACGGTGACGACCGGCACGCAGGCCTGGGCGGTCCCGACCGCCGTGTTGCGCCGGGCGGGCGCCAGCGACGCGCAGATCGCGCGCGAGGTCCGAAGCCTGGGTGTGGTCGGCGGCAACACCGACGGCATCGTCACCGACCCGGTGGGCGACCTCTACATCACCGACGTGACGCGAGGCGGCATCGTGCGCTACAGCCCCTCAACGCGCGCGCTGGCGCTGATCGCCGCGAACGGCGCGGTGCGCTGGCCCGACACGCCGGCCTGGCACCCGGGCGGTGACCTGGTCTTCACCGCCAGCGCACTCAACCAGCACTTCGCCGGCCAGGTCAAGGCCGGGGAGGAGCGCTACGAGCTGTGGCGGCTGCGGCCGCGCGGCCAGAAGGCCACGCGCCACTGACGATCCCGCGCCGCCTTCCGACGCCACGCTGTTTCCTGCGCTGAGCCGCAGGAGACAGCGTGGCCTTGTCGCGCCCGTGCATTCCGCCCTTTTCTGCTACATTCCGGACAGGATATATGATGTAAAAAGTAAGGTGCGGAGATGGCTGAACTGGGCCGAGTGGAAAAGCAGAACCTGTCCCAACGCGTGTACGTTGAGATTCGCAATGCCTTGATGAACGGGCAATACGCGCCCGGTTCAAGGCTGCGCATCGCCGAACTCGCCGAGGTGCTGGGCACCAGCATCACACCGGTGCGCGAGGCCATCTTCCGTCTGGCCAGCGAGCAGGCGCTGGACGTGACCGCCGCCACCTCGATCGCGGTCCCCGAGCTGGACCTGGCCACCGTGCGCGAGATCCAGCTCATGCGGGGCCTGCTCGAAGGCGCGGCCGCCGCCCAGGCCGCGCGGCAGATCACGCGCAAGGAAATCGAGCACCTGGAGAAGATCCAGGACCAGTTCATCAAGGCCTCGGCCACCAACCCGAAGGACGCCGCCCGGCGCAACCGCGACTTCCATTTCGAGTTGATGGCCGCCGCCCGGCTGCCCAGCCTGTCCGCGGTCGTCGAGACCCTGTGGGTGCGGATGGGGCCGCTGCTGAACACCTTCCACGCCAAGGTGCCCCGGCGCAACATCTTCAACAGCGGCCACCCGCACTACAAGGTGCTCGAAGGCCTGAAGGCCCGCAACCCCGAGATGGCGTCCAAGGCCATCCAGGAAGACATCCAGTGGGGTGAGCGGGTGTTGACCGAGTGGATGAGCGGGCGCTCGGTCGAAGAGATCTACGCCTAGGCGTTCAGCCGGCCTGGCCGGTCGTGAACTCGACCAGCAGCCGGATCTGCGTCGTGACCATGTGCACGCCCTTGTGGATGCGCTGGCCATTCTCCGACGCTCGCTGCAGCAAGGGGGTGATGTCGGGCTGCATCACGACCTCGGCCACCACCGTGTCCTGGCGCAAGCTGGTCGGGTCGAACGGCATCGGGTCTTCCGGGTGCAGGCCCAGCGAGGTGCCGTTGACGGCGATGTCGTAGCCTTCCACGCGCGCTGGATTGAGTTCGACCACCAGGCCCGGGAAATGGCGCGAGAGCTGTTGCCCCAGTTCGCGCGCCTTGTCCACCGAGCGGTTCCGGATGCCGATGCGGCCCACCTGCGACCCGGCCAGTTCGAACGCGATGGCGGTCGCCACGCCGCCGGCGCCCGCGAGCAGCACCGAGCGGCCGGCCAGCGGGATGCCCCGCTCCAGCAGGCCTTGCACGAAACCCTGGCCGTCGTGCATGCGGCCCGACAGCGTGCCATCGGCGTTCTTGCGCACCGCGTTGCACACACCCATCACCTCGGCCAGGCCCTCCAGCGTGTCGCAGTGCCGGCAGACCTCCTGCTTGTGCGGGATGGTGATGACGAAACCGGGAATGTTCTCGATGCGGCGGATGGCCTCGATGGCCGCGGGCAGGTCCGCGGGCGAGACCTTCCACGGCACCATCACGGCGTTGATGCCGTGCTCGCTGCAGTGCTGGTTGAAGAAGCCGGGCGTGCGCACGTGCTCGCTCGGGTAGGCCAGCAGGGGCACCACGGCGGTTCGGCCGTTGACGGCGGGGGTCGGTGGAGGGTTCACGCTCATGGGCTCCGGTGCGGGTTCAGGCGATGCCGAATCCGCCGTCCACGGGCATCACGATGCCGGTGACGTAGGCGGCCTCGGCCGACAGCAGGAAGCTCACCACGCGGGCCACGTCCGCCGGCTGGCCCCAGCGACCGAGTGGAATGCGGCCCAGGATCGCCGCGCTGCGCTCGGGATTGTGGATGGCGCCGGAGGCCAGTCGCGTGTCGATCCAGCCCGGCGCGATCGCGTTGACCCGCACGCCATCGGCGGCGAAGGCCACCGCGTGCGAGCGGGTGAGGGAGGTCACGCCGCCCTTGCTGGCCGAGTACGCCGGGTTGCGGGCCGAACCGAACTGGCTCCACATGGAGGCCACGTTCACCACCGCGCCACGCGCGGCCTTGAGGCCGGGCAAGGCGGCGAGCGTCAGCCGGTTGACCGCGTTGAGGTTGATCGCCACCACCTTGTCGAAGCCGTCGGGCGTGAGTTCCTTCTGCTCGTGCAGGATGATGCCCGCCGCATTGACCAGTCCGTCGACGTGCGGGAGCCGCTCGAACAGGGCCGCGATCGCGGCGCTGTCGGTCACGTCCAGGCGGGTGAACTCGAGCTGGTCGGGCAGCGTGGGCTCGGTGTCCAGGCCGGCGCACACCACGCGCCAGCCCTTGGCTTGCAGCTCCTGGGCGCAGGCCAGCCCGATCCCCGTGCCGCCACCCGTCACCACCGCCACCTTTTGCCTTTGATTCATGAAAACGTCTCCTTGTTGATAGAAGACGCATGATATATCATGCATCCAAAATCGGACAACCCTTTTTTGGAGACAGCATGAAACATCTGAAGGACCCCGGCCTCTTTGTTCAGCAGTGCCTGATCGATGGCCACTGGCAGCCCGCCCTGAACGGCCAGTCGCGCGAGGTGATGAACCCCGCCACCGGCGAGCGGGTGGGCACGGTGCCCAACATGGGCGAGGGGGAAACGCGCCTGGCCGTGCAGGCCGCCGCCCACGCCTTCCCGGCCTGGGCCGCGCGCAGCGCCAAGGAGCGCGCCACGCTGCTGCGCCGCTGGTACGAGCTGATGATGGAGGCGCAAGACGACCTGGCGCGCATCATGACGATCGAACAAGGCAAGCCGCTGGCCGAGTCGCGCGGCGAGATCGCCTACGGCGCGAGCTTCATCGAATGGTTCGCCGAGCAGGGGCGGCGCAACAACGGCGACGTGATCCCCGCGCCGCAGCCCGACAAGCGCATCGTGGTGCTGCGCCAGCCCATCGGCGTGTGCGCGGCGATCACGCCCTGGAATTTCCCCAATGCGATGCTCACGCGCAAGCTCGCGCCCGCGCTCGCCGCGGGCTGCACCATGGTCGTCAAGCCGGCCACCCAGACCCCGTTCTCGGCCCTGGCCATCGCGGTGCTGGCCGAGCGCGCCGGCATTCCCCGGGGCGTGATCAACGTGGTGACGGGGGATGCCGGCGCGATCGCGAAGGAGCTCACCGGCAACCCGGTGGTGCGCAAGCTGAGCTTCACCGGCTCCACCGAGATCGGGCGCGTGCTCATGCGGCAATGCGCGGAGCACATCAAGAAGGTCTCGCTGGAACTGGGCGGCAACGCCCCCTTCATCGTGTTCGACGACGCGAACCTGGACGCGGCGGTGCAGGGCGCGATGATCGCCAAGTTCCGCAACAACGGCCAGACCTGCGTGTGCGCGAACCGCCTCTATGTGCATCGTGCGGTGTACGACGCGTTCGCCGCCAAGCTCGCGGCCAGCGTGCGGGCGATGAAGCTGGGCAACGGCCTCGACGCGGGCGTGGTGGTCGGCCCCCTGATCGACGCCAAGGCCCAGGCCAAGGTGGAGGAGCACATCGACGACGCGCTGGGCCAGGGGGCCACGGTGATCGCGGGTGGGCGCCGGCTTGACGGCAACTTTTTTGAACCCACGGTCATGACCGGTGTGACGCAGCAGATGCTGGTCGCGCGCGAGGAGACCTTCGGCCCGCTGGCGGCCTTGATCCCCTTCGACAGCGAGGACGAGGTGATCCAGATGGCCAACGACACCGAGTACGGCCTGGCCTCCTACGTGTACACGCGCGACCTCTCGCGCAGCTGGCGCGTGTCGGAGCGGCTGGAGTACGGCATGGTGGGCGTGAACACCGGCCTGATCTCCACCGCCGAGGCGCCGTTCGGTGGCGTCAAGCAGTCGGGCCTGGGCCGTGAGGGCTCGCAGTACGGCATGGACGACTACACCGAGCTGAAATATGTCTGCGTCGGTCTCGACTGAACGCGACCCTGAACCCCAGGACGGGCGCTGGCACTGGACCATGCCGGTGCGCGTGCGCTGGACGGATCTGGACGCGCTGGGCCATGTCCACCACCTCGTGTACCTGAGGTGGTGCGAGGACGCGCGCAACGAGCACGCCGAGGCCATCGGTTTGCCGCTGCCGGGCACGGGGGCCCGCTCCCAGGTCGTGGTGGCGATGGCCTGTGATTTCCGCCAACCGGTCGGGCGCGGGGCCGAGCCTTCGGTGTGCCTGCGCGTGACGCGCGTGGGCCGCACCAGCCTGGAAGCGCGGTTCGGCATCCAGGTCGACGGGGTGGCGCATTTCGCGGCGCGCGTCACCACCGTGATGTGCGAAGACCGCACGGGGCAAGCGTCGCCTTGGACACCGGCCGAGCGGGAGCGCTTGCTCGCCGGGCCGGTGCCTGCCTGAGCGCGTTCAGCCCAGGCGCGCGGCCTCCACCTGGCGGATGGCGCCGGCGATGCGCTCGGCGCTGAGGGTGGTCGGGAAGTTGCGCACATGCGGCGCGGTCATGGTCTGGCGCGCGATGGTCTCGATCTCGTCCTCGCTGGCCGCGCGCCCCAGGCCCAATTCGTTCAGGTCCTGCGGCAGGCCGATGCGCCCGTAGAAGCCGCGCAGCTCCGCCATGAAGGCCGCGTCGCGCTCTTCCAGCGTGAGCTGCACCAGCAGGCCGTAGGCGACCTGAAGGCCGTGCAAGGTGCTCGCGGTGCCGGCGATCGCGGACAGGCCGCGCGTCATCGCATGCGACACCGAGAGTCCGCCGTTCTCGAAGCACAGCCCGCTGAGCAGCACCGTGGCCTCGACCAGCGATTCGAGGTGCGCATCGGTGGTGGCGCGCCGCACGGCCTCGATGGCCGGCTCGGCGTGCTCGCGCACGCTGCGGTAGCTGAGGTCGGCCAGCACCAGCGCCGCCTGCGTGCCCAGGCCGCCGTAGATGTTCAGGCCACCGGCGGCCGCGCAGCGTTCGACCTCGAACTTCTTCGAGAGCGCGTCGCCGATGCCCGCGAGCAGCAGCTTGACCGGCGCGGCCGCGATCAGCGCGGTGTCGACCACCACGGCCGCGGGGTTGTGCGCCAGGTGCTCCACCGACAGCAGGCGGTGGTGTTCGTCGTACAGCACAAAGATCTTGCTGGTGGGCGCGTCGTTGGACGCCACCGTGGGCACGGTCACGACCTGCGCACCCAAGGCCCGGGCCACGGCCTTGCCCACGTCGATGCCCTTGCCACCACCGGCCGCGATCACCACGCCGGGCTTCGCCGCGGCGAGCTGCTCCGTGAGGCGCTGCACCTCGGCGGGCGTGATGTCGCCGGTGAACTCGCCGGTGCTCAGCGCCACTCCCGAGGCCTGGCACGAAGCCGCCACGCGAGCGCCCACCAGGTCGAGCACGAAGCGGTCGGCAATCAGCACGGCCGACGGCGCGAGCAGGGCGACCTGCGCGCCCAGTTGATCGAGGGCGCCCGGGCCCTGCAGGTAGCGCAGCGGGCCGCCAAAAACGCGCAGCAGGGAAGGGGTGGTGGGGGAAGTGGACATCTTGTCTCCTGGGTGGAAAAGGGTTCTTGAACACAGCGGACCGGGCACCCGCATCCGGGAAAACCCGCAGCATGATGCACGTTGCATCATATATCATGCGTCCGATCGAGGGCGAAAGCAAGGTGCTGCCGGACGGGCCCGGCACCGTCGCCTTCGATGCCCGGCCGGTGCGCTGGACCGCAGGCCGACCCATTCCTCAATCTGGAGACGAGACCATGAAGACCATCCCAACCCATCGGCGCCAGGCGCTGATCCGCCTGGGCGCCGCCTGCCTGTTCGGGCTGAGCGCGGCGGCGTTCGCACAGCCCAAGGAGATCAAGATCGGTTTCGTGCTGCCCCTCTCGGGCGGCACCGCGACCATCGGCAACCAGACCAAGGTCGGCGCGGAGATCGCCATCGAGCAGATCAACGCCGCGGGCGGCATCAAGTCCCTGGGTGGCGCCAAGCTGGTCGCGATCTTCGCGGACAGCCAGTCCAAGCCCGATGTCGGCGTGGCCGAAACCGAGCGCCTGATCACGCGCGAGCAGGTGTCGGTGATGGTGGGCGCGTACAACAGCGCGGTCACCTTCCCGGCCACCGAAGTGGCCGAGCGCTACAAGACGCCCTGGCTGGTCACGGGCTCGGTGAAGGACGAGATCACCGAGCGCGGCTTCCGCTACGTCTTTCGCCCGAACAACAAGGCGATCTACGACGCGCGCGAGCAGATGGACGCGATCGACCTGCTGGCCAAGGAAACCGGCAACAAGCCGCAGACCATCGGCCTGTTCTACGAAGGCACCGACTGGGGCCGCTCGCACACCGCCAACATCAAGAAGATGGCGCTGGAGCGCGGCTACAAGATTTCACTCGACGAGTCCTACCCGCCCAACCAGTCCGACTTCTCCGCGCAGCTGCTGAAGATCCGCGCGAGCAAGCCCGATGCGCTGATCGTCGTGGCCTACACGCCCGACCACATCCTGTTCACGCGCCAGTTCGCGGAGAACCGCCTCAACGTGCCCTATGGCATCCACTCCGTCGGTGGCGGCGCGGAAGACCCTTCGTTCTACAAGTCGGTCAACCCCAAGGCCTACGACCTGATGTTCGTGCAGGACGATTTCCAGGTGGACATCATGCAGGCCATCAAGGACCCGAACGCGCTGGACGCCGACAAGAAATTCCAGACCCGCATGGGCTACGGCCTGAACGCCTACGGCGCGCAGGGCGTGTCCAACGCCTACATCCTGCGCGATGTGCTGGAGCGCGCCGCCTCGACCGACCGGGAAAAGATCCGCGATGCCCTGGCCGCGACCGACATCAAGAGCGGGCCCGCGCTGATCACGGGCTACAGCCGCGTGGTCTTCGACGACAAGGGCCAGAACCCGCACGCCCACGGCGCCATCACCCAGAACATCGGTGGCGAGCGCCGCACGGTATGGCCGGCGGCCAACCGGCTGGCCGGCACCAAGCCGGTCTGGCCGTTGCCCGACTGGTCCAAGCGCTGATCCGGTCCACGGCTTCAACCCGGGCGCCCGCCGCCCCGCGGGGGGGGCGCCCTCATCACGGAAACCGGTATGGATCCCCTCATCTTTTTCTACGCGCTCATCAACGGGCTGCTGCAGGGCGCCATCTATGGCGGCATCGCCCTGGGCCTGAGCCTGATCTTCGGCGTGCTGCGCGTCATCAACTTCGCGCACGGCTCGTTCCTCATGGTGGCCATGTACGCGGCCTACACGCTGTGGTCCACCTTCGGCCTGCACCCCTACGTGGCGGCGCTGGTGACCATGCCCTTGCTGTTCGGCTTCGGCTACTTCACGCAGAGCGTCATCATCTCGCCGCTGTTCAGGCGCGAGTCGTCCCTGGTGGTGGAACCGCTGGGCGCGCTGCTGCTGACCACGGGCGTCTACCTGGTCATGGACAACCTGGTGCTGATGACCTACGGCCCGGACGTGCGCTCGGTGAGCGTGGACTTCGCCGGTGGCACCTTCGAGCTCGCGGGCCTGCCGATCAGCATCCCGCGCTTCGTCGGCTTTGTCGCCGCCATCGCCGTGGCCGGGGGCCTCTGGTGGGGGCTCAAGCACACCGACGTGGGCCGCTCCATCCGCGCCACGGCGCAGAACCGCGACGCGGCCGCCATGAGCGGCGTGAACGTCTACCGCGTCTACAACCAGACCTTCGGCCTGGGCGCCGCCATCCTGGGCCTGTTCGGCGCCTTGCTGGTGCCCTTCCTGTCGATCACGCCCACCGTGGGGCTGATGTTCGGGGTCAAGTCGTTCCTGGTGGTGGTGCTCGGTGGCATCGGCTCGATCCCGGGCTCCATCGTGGGTGGGTTGCTGCTCGGTGTCTTCGAGTCGCTGATCTCGCAGTTCGTCACCGCCACCTCGGCCGCGATGTTCTCCTTCCTCATCTTCATCGTGGTGCTGCTGGTCCGTCCCAACGGCCTGCTGGGCCGCAAGGCGTGAGGGCGTGGCCATGTCAAGAATGAACGCCTTTTCCAACTCCCCCTCCACGCTGATCCTGGGCCTGCCCATGATCGCGATCGCGGCCGTGCTGCCGCTGTTCGTGAGCGACTCGTACACGCTGCACTCCCTGACCATGATCCTGTACTTCGCGTACATGGCCACGGCCTGGAACTTCGTGTGCGGCTACGTCGGGCAGCTCTCGCTCGGGCACGCCGTGTTCGCGGGCCTGGCCGGTTATGTGACGGTGCTGCTGTTCACGCTGCTTGGCCTCTCGCCCTGGCTGGGCATGCTGGCCGGCGGTGCGTTCGCGGCCCTGCTGTCGCTGGCCATCGGCTACCCCACGTTCAAGCTCAAGGGCCCGTACTTCACGCTCACCACGATCGCGTTCGCCGAGATCGTGCGCATCTGGTTCGAGAACACCGACGATTTCCTGGGCATCCCGCTCAAGGGCGCGCAGGGCCTGGTGGTGCCGCCGAGCGAACTCGGCGGCCTGGTCTACCAGTTCGAAGGCAAGGTGCCGTACTACTACATCGCCCTGGTGATGCTGGTGCTGGTGCTGCTCGCCACCATCGTGCTCGAGCGCTCGCGCCTGGGTTATTACCTCAAGGCGATCCGGGGCGACCACAACGGCGCCGAGGCCCTGGGCGTCAACCCCACGCGGTGCTCGCTGATCGCGCTCGCGGCCAGCGCCTTCATGACCGGCCTGGGCGGCGCCTTCTACGCCCAGTTCTTCCGCTACATCAACCCGGAACGCAACATGGGCATCGAGTTCTCGATCGACGTGGCGCTGATGGCCATCGTGGGCGGGCAGGGCACGGTGCTCGGCCCCATGCTGGGCGCCCTGGTGCTGCACCCGATCGCGGAGTTCTCGCGCAGCTACCTCGGCGGCACCTTCCTCGGCCTGCACCTGGTCATCTACGGCGTGATCCTGATCGTCGCGGTGCTGTACTTCCCCAAGGGCATCATCGCGCCGATCGATCGCTGGCTGAAACAACGCCTCCAGCAAGGAGGGACGAAAAAATGAGCGATTCGACAACGGCGCTGCTGCAAGTGCAGGGCCTGAGCAAACGTTTCGGCGGCCTGAAAGCCGTGAACGAGGTGTCGTTCGACCTTCGGCAAGGCGAGATCCTCGGGCTGCTCGGTCCCAACGGCGCGGGCAAGACCACGGCCTTCAACCTGATCGCCGGTTTCCACCGCGCCGACCAGGGTCGCATCCTGTTCGAAGGTCGCGATGTGCTGGGCATGGCGCCCAGCGACATCTGCCGCGCGGGCATCGCGCGCACCTTCCAGCTCTCGCGACCCTTCGGCGGGCTCTCGGCGGTGGAGAACGTGATGGTCGGCGCCTTCGCGCGCCTGGAGTCCACCGCCAAGGCGCGCGCGCTGGCGATGGAGCTGCTGGACTTCCTCAACCTCGGCGACCGCTGCAACGCCGACGCGAACGACCTCACCGCGTTCGACAAACGCAAGATCGAACTCGGCCGCGCGCTGGCCACGCAGCCGCGCCTGCTGCTGATGGACGAGGTGGTGGCCGGCGCCACGCCCAGCGAGGCGGCCGAGATGGTGGCCCTGGTGCGCAAGGTGCGCGACCGAGGCATCACGGTGCTGATCGTGGAGCATGTGATGAAGGTGATCATGGGTCTGTCGGACCGCGTGATCGTGATGGACCAGGGCTGCCTGATCGCCAATGGCGAACCGCAGAAGGTGGTGAAGGATCCGCGCGTTCTGACCGCGTATTTTGGAGAAGGCTATGTCGGCACCGATGTTTAGCGTGAAAGACCTCTGGGCCGGCTACGGCGAGCAGCAGGTGCTGCGGGGCATCCACCTCGACCTGCACCCCGGCACCATCACCGCCCTGATCGGCGCCAACGGCGCGGGCAAGACGACCTTCCTGCGCACGGTCTCGGGCCTGGTGAAAACCACCAAGGGCTCGGCGGTGCTGGAAGGCTGCTCGCTCACCGGCCTGCCGCCGCACCGCATCGTGGACCAGGGCTTCGTGCAGTCGCCCGAAGGCAAGCAGCTCTTTCCCGAGATGACGGTGATGGAGAACCTGATGGTGGGGGCGTCCACGCCCCGGGCGCGCGCGCGCCGCTCGAAGACGATGGACGAGATCTTCGCGCTGTTCCCCATCCTCGATGAACGCCGCCATCAGCTGGCCGGCACCCTGTCGGGCGGGCAGCAGCAGATGGTCGCCGTGGGCCGCGCGCTGATGGCGCTGCCGCGCGTGCTCGCGCTCGACGAACCATCGCTCGGGCTCGCGCCCATCATGGTGGACCGCCTGTTCGAAGGCATCCGCAAGATCCGCAACAGCGAGCTCGCGGTGCTGGTCATCGAGCAGAACGTGCAGATGGTGCTCAACATGGCCGACCACGGCTTCGTGATCGAGAACGGCACCATCGCCATGCGCGGCACCGGCCGCGAGCTGCTGCACAACCCGCAGCTGAGGGCCAGCTACCTCGGCATCTGAACACCGGGCCCGCCGACCCCGGCAGGGCCCGATCCCCTTCCCGCACCACGCCTGTTTCAAAGATATATGGTGCATCAATGCGCAACGAAAGGAACCCCCTCATGCCGCAGCCCAGTCCCGTCCGCCGAGCGGATGCTCCCGATTTCACCCCCACCGCCGAAGAGATCGCCCGCCTGCGGGAGAAGGCCCGCTTCGTGCGGCTGGAGACGATCCGGCTGATCGAGATCGCCAAGGTCGGCCACTACACCTCGGTCTTCTCCGCCGCCGAGATCTTCGCCTCGCTGTACTACGACGTGATGTCGCTGCGCCATGGCGAGCCCGCCTGGCCCGACCGCGACCGCTTCCTGATGGGCAAGGGCCACGCCGCCGTGGGGCAGTTCCCCATCCTCGCGGAATGGGGCTTCATCCGCCCGGAAGAGCTGGACGGCTACACCCGCCTGGGCAGCGCGCTGGGCGACCACCCCGACATGACCAAGGTGCCCGGCATCGACTTCAGCTCGGGCTCGATCGGCCACGCGCTCTCCGGCGGCTGCGGCATGGCGCTGGGTGGGCGCATGTCCCAGCGCGACTTCCACGTCTTCGTGATGCTGGGCGATGGCGAGATGCAGGAAGGGCAGGTGTGGGAGGCCGCGCTGTTCGCGGCCCACAACAAGCTCTCGCGGCTGGTCGCCATCGTGGACCGCAACGGCTACCAGCTCGACGGCAAGGTGGACGAGGTGATGGGCGTCGAGTCCCTGGCCGAGAAGTGGCGCGCGTTCGGCTGGGAGGTGCACGAGGTGGACGGCCACAGCGTGCGCGACCTCACCGCGCTGCTGCGGCGCCTCAAGGCCGACACGGGCCGCGACAAGCCCGCGTGCGTGATCGCCAGGACCATCAAGGGCAAGGGCGTTTCCTACATGGAAACCGAACCCGGCTGGCACCTGGGCTACCTGGCGCCGGCAGACGCGCAGCGCGCCATCGAAGAAATCATGAGCAAGGAGATCTGAACCATGAACCCCCAACCCCTTTCCCCCGACTCCTGGCAGTACCGCGCCTTGAACCAGATCACCCCGGGTCTGAACCATTTTTCGGACGCGCTGATCGAACTGGCCGAGCAGGGCCACCCCGTGATGGCCGGTTCGGCCGACCTGCAGTACTCCAACGGCCTCAACAAGTTCGCCAAGGCCTACCCCGATCGTTATGTGCAGTTCGGCATCTCCGAACAGAACATGGTGACGGCCGCCGCCGGCCTGGCGACCACGGGCCAGATCCCCTTCGTCGCCACCTTCGCGTCCTTCCTGGGCCTGCTGTGCTGCGAGCAGATCCGCATGGACGTGGCCTACAGCAAGCTGCCGGTGCGGCTGGTGGGCCACCACACCGGCATCTCGCTCGGCTTCTACGGCACCTCCCACCACGCGACGGAGGACATCGGCACCATGCGCTCCATCGCGGGGCTCACGGTGATCTCGCCCGCCGACGGCCCGCAACTCGCGAGCGCGATCAAGGCCTCGATCGGCTGGCCCGAGCCGATCTACTTCCGCATCGGTCGCGGCCGTGAGCCCGACGTGTACGAGAAGAACACACCGTTCGAGATCGGCAAGGCCATCGAGCACAGCCGGGGCACCGACCTCACCCTCATCGCCTGCGGCATGGCCGTGAAGGGCGCGCTCGAGGCCGCGGCCGCGCTGGGCCGCGCGGGCTTCTCGGTGGGCGTGATCGACATGGCCACCATCAAGCCGCTGGACCGCGACGCGGTGCTGCAGGCGGCAGCGCGTTCGCGCCTGCTCATGACGGTGGAAGAGCACAACGTGCTCGGTGGCCTGGGCGCTGCCGTGGCCGAGGTGCTGGCCGACGAAGGCGCGGGCGTGCGCCTGGTGCGCCACGGCATCCACGACGAGTACAGCCTGATCGCCCCGCCCACCCACCTGTACGCGCACTACCGGCTCGACGGCCCCGGCATCGAGGCCGTGGCGCGCGAAGCCATGCAGGGCAAGCGCGCGGCGGCCCGGCCCGCGCCGGCCTTGGTGGCGGGAGGCGCGCGATGAGCGCCGTGTCCGCGACGATGCGCTTCATCGACCACGGCCAGGGCGGTGGCCCCGAGGTGCTCGTGCCGCGCACCGGCCCCACGCCGGTGCCGGCGGCCGGCGAGGTGCTGGTGCGCGTGGCCTATGCGGGCGTCAACCGCCCCGAAGCCCTGCAGCGGCGCGGGCTCTACGCGCCGCCGCCGGGTGCCTCCCCCATCCTGGGCCTGGAGGTGTCGGGCGAGGTCGTGGCATTGGGTGCGGGTGTGACGCGCTGGTCGGTGGGCGACCCGGTGTGCGCGCTGACCAATGGCGGTGCGTACGCCGATTGCGTGGTGGTGCCCGAGGGCCAGGCGCTGCCCGTGCCCGAGGGCATTTCGATGCGGCAGGCCGCCGCCTTGCCGGAGAACTTCTTTACAGTCTGGGCCAACGTCTTTCAGCGCGGCGGTCTGCGCGCCGGGGAAAGCCTGCTGGTGCATGGCGGCTCATCGGGCATCGGCCTGACGGCGATCCAGCTGGCCAAGGCCTTCGGTGCGCGCGTGCTGTGCACGGTCGGTAGCGCCGAGAAGGCGGCGGCCTGCAAGGCCGCAGGGGCTGACATCGCCATCAACTACCGCGAGCAGGACTTCGTGGACGTGGCGCTGAAGGCGACCGAGGGCGCCGGTGTGAACATGGTGCTCGACATGGTCGGTGGCTCCTACGTCGAGCGCAACCTGCGGGCCCTGGCCGTCGAAGGGCGGCTGGTGCAGATCTCGTTCCTGGAATCGTCCCGGCCCGAGCTCGACTGGACGCCGCTGATGGCCAAGCGCATCACCTTCACCGGCTCCACCTTGCGCCCGCGCAGCCTGGCGGACAAGACCCGGATCGGCCAGGAGCTGGTGGAGCAGGTGTGGCCCTTGTTGAGCGCGAAGCGCGTGGCGCCCGTGATCCACCAGGTGTTCCCGCTGGATCAGGCCTCCCAGGCGCATGCGCTGATGGAGTCCTCCGAGCACATCGGGAAGATCCTGCTGGAGGTCTAGGCCCGCCCGCGGCTCATCGAGGGCCGACCAGCTCCGACTCCACGCGCATGTCCAGCACATAGGCATAACGCGAGGCGTCGGCCGGCGGGTTCTGGATCGTGTAGCGCTTGACGCGCAGCACGTTGCGCGTGCCCGCCTGGTGCGTGAAGCCCTCGATGTTGCCGTAGAAGTGGCCCCATTCGCCGGTGCCGGTCTTGAGGCCGGCGCTGTTGTACTTCACCTCGCGCACCTGCATGCACTGCGCATTGCGCACCACGCCGTGGCTGCAGGGCTGGAGCTGGGGGCCCACTTCCAGGAACAGGGTTTCGCCCGCGCCGCCGTAACGCGTGGCGTCGGTGGGCTTGCCCACCAGGTGCCAGCGGCTGCCGTCGTTGAACTGCAGCAGCACGCGCGGCGGGTTGGCGTCCTGGGCCAGGTGCACGCGGGTGGCGCGGCTGATCTGCGTGGCCACGGCCTGTTCCAGCTGCATCAGCTGGCGGTCGGGGCAGGCCATCATCGTGCTCACCGGGCGCGAGATCGTGATGTCGATGCCGTTGAGCTGGTAGCCCGCGCCGATGCCGTTGCAAAGCCTGTCCACCACCACGCGCTGGTCGCCCGGCTTGTCGCCCGGGACAAAGCTCAGGCGCACGACGCGCTGGGGCGCGAGCGCGGTGAATGCGGGCAGTGCGCGGCCGGTGGGGTCGTCCGCCTTTTCCAGCTCCCAGTGGAAGGCCTGCAGCGTTTTGTTGAGAGACGAATCGTTCATGGCGTTGGCCGACGGGGCGGTGGTGTTGGCGCAGGCCGTCAGGCCCAGCAGGCTGGCTGCGGTGAGGGCGATGAATGTCCAGCGTTTCATGTGAAGGTTTCCTTTCTGTGGTCCGCCAGGACAGCATGGCGGATGTGTTTGTTTCATGCAAGCTCTCCTACATATTGAGGATTGACAGCCGTCCAGGTGCCGCCGAGGATGGTCGGCGGTGTCCTTCCCCCAACCATACAGGAGCATCATGGCCGCCTACTTTCATCTCAAGCCTTCGGGCACGCAGTGGATGTTCAACCTCGTGGCGGGCAACCACGAAATCATCTTGACCAGCGAGCGCTACACCGCCAAACAGAGTGCGCAGGGTGGCATTGCGTCGGTCCAGGCGAATGCACCGGTCGATGCCCGCTACGCGCGCCTGAACGACGCCGCGGGAAAGCCTTATTTCGTGCTGAAGGCGGCCAATGGTGAGTCGCTTGGAAAAAGCGAGACCTACTCATCGGCGGCCGCGCGGGACCAGGGGATCGAGGCGGTGAAGGCCGCGGCGCCGGGCGCGCCAACCAAGGAGTGAAGGTCTCAGCGCGACGTGCTGGTGTAGATGCGGTTGCGCCCTTCCAGGCAGTACGTCTGCGCGTGAAAGATCGGCCGGTTCTGTGCGTAGTGCACCCGGTCGAGCAGCACGTAGAGCTGCGGCTGGCGGTTGCCGCGGTCCCAGCCGATGGCACTGGAGTGGACCGCGTGGTATTCCACCTCGGTGCGGTCCGTGCGCACGCCCAGGCGCGCGAAGATGTCCACGAACGACATCGAGAACAAGGTCTCGTCGAGCACCTCGGGGAACAGGCTGTCGACGTAGCGGTCGTAGCCATAGCTCAGCAGTTCGTCGTCGCTGTAGATCGCGCGCTCGGTGTAGAGCACGCGCGCGCCAGCGGGCAGTTCCAGCTTGCGGGTTTCCTCGGGCGTGCCGGCGCGGCGTTCCAGCCTGTGCAGCACGATGCGCGGCGTGCGGCCCTGGCCCCTGATCGACTCGGTGAGAGACTCGAAGTGGCCCATGCCCATGGACGCGGGCGGCGGCGGGGGTGGGCTCACGATGGTGCCCACGCCACGCTGGATGCGCAGCAGGCCCTCCGTCACCAGGCGGCTGATGGCCTCGCGGATGGTGTTTCTCGACACCGCATACGTGCCGGCCAGCGCGGTCTCGGCCGGGATGGCCTGGCCCGGCGACCATTCGCCGGCCGACAGGCGCCGGCGCAGGTCCTGCGCCAGTCGGTCGGGCAGGGTCAGGACGTCAGCTCGGCCCATGACTTGCGCTCGCCGGCGAAGTTCCTGTAGACCTGCTCGCCGGCCACGATGGGCTCGAAGCGCGGCACCTCGCCAGCCGGCGCGAAGTCGCGCGGGTCGATCACCTGGTGGTAGTTCGGGTGGATGAACAGCGGGATCGAATAGCGCTCGCGGCCCGAGCGGTTGATCACCCGGTGCAGCGCCGACTTCAACCGGCCGTTGCTCCAGCGCGTGAGCAGCTTGGCGACGTTGAGCACGATGGCCTCTTCGTCGGGCACCACGGGCAGCCAGTCCTTGTCCGGGCCGAGCACTTCGAGGCCTCCGTTCATGTCCTGGATCAGCAGCGTGATCAGGCCCTGGTCTTCGTGCGCGCGCACGCCTTCGTCGGCGATGTGCTGCACCACTTCCTGCGGCGGGTAGTGGACCACGCGCATGTTGGAGTAGGTGTTGCGCGACACGTTGGCGAAGAAGTCCGCCGGCGCACCCAGGTGCAGCGCAAACGCCTGCAGCACCGATTCGCCGACCCGGAACATGTCGTGGTAGCAGGTCTCGAGGCGCTCGCGGAAACCGGGCACGTCGGGCCAGGGCGTGGCCGCGTAGAACGGCAGCGGCAGCAGGGCCGGGTCGATCGGCGGGATCGGATGGCCCATGCTGAAGGCCTCCTGTCCGCTGGGCTTCTGGCCTGGCTTCGCGTTGTCGAACATCGGCTGGAAGCCGCGGTTGGTCTTGCGCTCCTGGTACGGCGCCTTGGCTTCCTCGCTCTGGCCGAAGAAGGCTTCGGCGGCCCGGAAGGTCTCGGCGATGACCGCGGGCGACACGCCGTGGCCCACCAGTTTCATGAAGCCATAGGTCTCGGCGGCGCGGCCCATGTCGTGGGCGATGGCCTGGCGCGCGGCCGGGTCGTCGCCGAAGAGCGGCGAGATGTCGATGGTCGGGATCGCGTGCGCGGCGGTGGTGGTGCTCATGGGTGCTCTCTCAATTGGCCTTGATGCCCGGGTTGAACGCGTTGGTCATCATCTCGGTGACGGGGGCCACCGACTTGATCTGGTCGTATTCCTTGTAGAAGGCCATGGTGTCCTCCCACACCTTGGGGTCCATCCACAGCAGGCCGCGCGCGCGCGTGTCGGCGCTCTGGTTCAGCGGGTTCTGCACCTTCATGCGCCAGGCGAGCTTGTCGGCGCGCTCGATCTGCTGCGGGTAGGCATCGACCAGCTTCACCGCCTCGGCCGGGTGGTCGATGGTGAACTTCAGGCCCCTGGCCACGGCGCGCACCACCTTGCGCACGGTTTCGGGCTTTTCCTTGATCATCTTGCCGCTCGTGAAGAGCGTGTCGCCGTAGGAGGCCACGCCGTGTTTCGAGAAGCGCAGCACCTTCCAGGTCTTGCCCTTCAGGTGCGCGGGCGCGTCGGCCTTGGCGGCTTCCAGTTCGACCTGGTAGGTCTGGTTGTGCAGATGGCCCGTGAAGTAGTCGACCTTGCCGACCAGCAACGGCTCGGCGTTGGCCAGCACGGTCTCGACCTTGACCTTCGACAGATCGAGGTTGTTGCGTTTGGCCAGGGCCTTCAGGAACATCTCACCATCGGCCTGGATGCCCACGCGCTTGCCTTCGAGGTCCTTCGGCGCGGGATCCGGGTCGCCGGGGTTGCCCAGGCCGATGTACACGTAGGGCAGCTCCTGGATCAGCGCGCCGATGGCCACCACATCCACCGGCGACGGCGCCAGGCGTGCCGACATGATGAACGAATGGGCCATGACCCCGAACTGGGCCTGGCCCACGCCCACCGTGGGGATGGGGTTCTTGCCCGGGCCGCCGTCGATGAAGCTGACCTTGATGCCTTCTTCCGCGAAGTAGCCCTTGGCGTCGGCCACCATGAGTGCCGCGTACTGTCCGTTGCGCAGCCACGAGAGCGCGATCCGGATATCTTCGGTCGGGGCCTGCGCGGCGGCGCCGCTCCAGGCGGTCAGGCCCATGGCCAGGGCGGCGGCGAGGCGGATGAAGGGGGCGCGCATGGTGGGGCTCCTTGAAGATCGGAAAAGACGGGCAGAAAAGAAATGGCCTGGGAGGGTGCGGATCACTTGCCGCCGGTGCGGCTGCGCTCGCTCCAGTTGATGCGCGCGCCGATCACCTGGACCAGCATGTAGATCGCGTAGGACAGCACGGCGGCCAGCAGCGCCACGGCATACACCTGGTCGCCGCGGTACTGGGCCATGGCGCGGTTGATCACGTAGCCCAGGCCTTCGGAGGAAATCATCCATTCGGCGGCCACCGCGACGATGATGCTGCCGCTGCCGGTGATCTCCTGTGCCGCGAGGATGTAGGGCACGGAGTACGGCAGCCGCACCTTGAGGAACACCTTCCACGGACTCACGTCGAGGATGCGCATGCGGTCCAGCACCACGGGGTCGACCGCCGCCAGGCCGCGCAGGGTGTTCACCAGCACGGGGAAGAAGCCGGCGATGGTGACGATCGCCACCTTGGTCCACAGGCCGTCGCCCACCGCGAGCACCAGCACCGAGGCCAGCGCCACATAGGGCACGTTGCGGATGGTGATGGCCGCTGGCATGAGCAGGCGGTTGAACATCGGCAGCGAGGTGAACAGCACCGCCAGGCCGATGCCGACCAGGTTGGCGAACAGGAAACCGATCGCCGCCGCGCGCAGCGTGACCATCAGGTGCTGCGTCACGAACGAGGTTTCCTGGGTCAGCACCGCGAGCACCTGCGTGGGGCGCGGAATCACGAACTCCGGCAGCCCCGAGAACGCGATGGCCAGGTACCACAGGCCGAGGATGGAGATCACGGGCAAGGCGATGCGCGAAGCGATCGTCAGCGCGCGCAGCGCCGCGGTGCGCGCGGCGGCGGCAGGCGGCACCGGCGCGACGGCGGCTGGGGTCACGGTGGTGGTGTTCATGCGGCGGCCCTCCATTGGCCGAACAGCAGGCCGCGGATGCGGTCGGTGAGGTCCACGAATTGCGGATCGGTGCGGAAGGCCGCCGTGCGCGGGCGCGGCGAGGGCACGCGGATGTCGGCCAGGATGCGGCCGGGCGCTGGCGAAAACACGATCACGCGATCGGCCAGCAGCACCGCTTCATCGACGTGGTGGGTGACGAACAGCACGGTCTTGGGGCGCGTGGCGAGCTCGGTGCCGAGCCACAGGCCCAACTCTTCGCGCTTCATTTCGTCCAGCGCGGAGAAGGGCTCGTCCATCAGCAGCACCTCGGGGTCGTGCGCGATGGCCGACGCGAAATTCACGCGCTGCAGCATGCCGCCCGAGAGGTGGTGCGGCATCTTCTCCTCGTGTCCCGCCAGGCCGAAGTCGCGCAGCAGGCCGCGCGCGGGCAGGCCGGCGCGACCGGTCACCTTCTGGGTGAACTCGACGTCCTCGATGGCGCGCTTCCACGGCAGCACCGCGGGCCGCTGCGACACCAGGCCCAGTTGGCGCTGGCGCCGCACGGTGGCGGGCGGCAGGCCGCCGATGCGCACCGAACCGCTGCTGGGCTGGTCCAGGTCCGCCACCAGGCGCAACAGCGTGGTCTTGCCACAGCCCGATGGCCCGACCAGGGCGATGAACTCGCCGGCCGCGATGTCGAGGTCGACCGATTCGAGCGCCACGGTGGGACCGAAGCGGCGTGAAACGTTTCTGAGTTGAATGTCTGCGGACATGATGTCTGGACGTCCCCAAAAGTGGGCGGGTTGTTGGACGTCCAATGTCCAAAGCGAGATCCATGCCACGGAAGTGCGGATGACCTGGCGCGAAAAAAAAGGCCCGCATCGCGCGGGCCTTTTTGGTCGGTGTATGGCGTCCCGATACTTGTCCGCCCGTCAGGACCGGCGGGCGTGGGCCATCTTATCGGCCCCTTGTGACAGCGCTGTGGCAGGCCGGCCTTCGATCCCTCAGGCCGGGCCTTCTGTCAGGCTGCGGCGGGGGCCAGGGCCGGCAGGGCGGCCGTGCGGCGGCGGCGCGCCACGGCACCACCGACGAGGCCCAGGCCGGCCAGCAGCAGGGCATAGGCTTCGGGTTCGGGCACCGGGGTCACGAGCGAGCTGAAACCGGGGCTGCCGACATCGCCGACCGTCGAGGTCCACGAGCCATCGGCATCACCGACGGAGGACAGCACCCAGCCGTGGATGTTGTTCTGGCCGAGCTCGGCGAAGCTGCCCGGGCGGGCGGCGTTGAAGCGCGGGCGCACGCCACCGATGGTGTTGTCGCCGTAGGTCAGGCGGTCCACCAGGTTGAGCTGCGCGTCGTAGATGTTGACTTCGTCCGCGCGCGCGAAGTTGGGCGCCATGAAGCCGATCACCTTGACCGAGCTGTCCAGGTTCCAGCGGGTGCGGAACAGGTCGGGGTCGATCTCGGTGATGATGACCGACTCGCCCGCGCGCACGACGCCGAACTCCGACAGGTTGAAGGTCAGGCTGGTGCGGCTGTCGTCGTCGTAGCTCCAGCCGGTGAAGTCCACATCGGTGACACCGGTGTTGGTGAGCTCGATGTACTCGCCTTTTTCGTCGCTCACCGCGCTCTGGTACGAGAACTCGGTGATGAAGACGCTGGCGTGCGCCGGCGCGGCGACGACCAGGGCGCTGCCCGCGAGCAGGGTGGCGGCGAGCATGCGGTGAAGGGTGGACATTTTTTTCATGGAAGAACCTCGTTCAGGGTTGGAGTGGTGGACGGAAAACGGGAGCGGTGATCAGGCGGTGGTGGCGACGCGGTTGCGGCGGCGCGCCATGAAGCCGGCCAGGCCCAGGCCGGCGAGCAACATGCCGTAGGTCTCGGGCTCGGGCACCAGGGCGGCGGGCGTGAAGACGAACACCGACGGTTGTTCCTGGGTGATGTAGATCACGCCGTTCTCGTCGATGGTCACGCCCTCGGCGGTGCCGCTGAGGAACTTGAGGTCGATGAAGCCCAGCACCTCGCCGGTGCGGGTGATCTCGAACAGCCGGCGCGATTCCTGGCTGATGACGAGCAGGTGGTCGTCGATGCCGGTGCCGGAGAGGCCGGGCACGGTGGAGAGCACCTGGATGTCGGCCAGGTCGAGCGGGCGGACCGAGCCGGTCCAGTCGGGCTGCGCGAACACCATGTTGGCCGGGTTGAACAGCGCGCCGTGGCTGCCCGTGCCGGTGTTGAAGTCGATGTTCGCTTGCAGGATCGCCAGCGGGTTCTTTTCCTTGACGGCGATGAAGCTGCCGTTGCGCGGATCGAAGCTCACGCCTTCCAGGCCTTCGTTGTTGCTGTAGCTGCCGAGCGAGTAGGCCGGCAGGCTCGCGCTGCGCGTGGCGGTGGTGTTGGCCGTGTAGTCCACGCGGAACAGGCTCTGCGTGCGCTCTTCGCCCAGCACGAACTGGCCGTTGCCCACATAGGTCAGGGCTTCGGTGTCGTCGAAGCCGCTGAGCTTCATCGAGCCCAGCACCTCGCCGGTGCGCGTGACTTCCACGATGGCCTCGCCTTCGTCGCCGACGACGAACAGGGTGCCGGTGTCCCAGTTGTAGGTGATGGCCGAAGCCTCCGAGACCATGCCGGCCTGGCCGGGCAGGCGGAACTGCTGGGTGAGCGTGTAGCCCCCGAGGTTGAGCGAGGGCGTGGTCTGGGCGTGCGCCGAGACCGTGAGGCCTGCGCACAGCGCAAGCAGAAGGGAGGGGAACTTCATGGTGTCTCTTTCGTCTTGGGCGGCTCGACGCGAGTCCGCTTGCGGCGGAATTCTGGGCACCGAGCATTGCGGGCCTGTTGCCGGTTGACGCTTTTTTCGGGCCTTGCCGTGCGCCGTTCGGACCATGCGGGCGCTTCGCCTTCGCCGTGGTGATGCCGAGCGCGGTTGCTGCGCTTCGGGCCGAACTTGATGAGCCGTTCGGCTCAGTAAAGCCGCGGCCCGCGGTTGCATTTCCGTGACGCACGCTCTGCATCATCTGACGCAGTCCGGCGCTGCGGTTGCATCCCACCGCGCGCCATCCAACGTGCTGCAAAGCCCACCACCAACCAGGTCCTGAAGATGAAGCCCACCCTTGTTCCGCGCTGCCCATCCGTTCAACGCCGCCTGCCCGCCTGCCTCATGGCGCTGGGCCTGCTCACGGCCCCGTCCGTGTGGGCCGACACCGTGGCGCAGAGCCTGCCGTTCCAGCAGAACTGGTCCAACGCGGGCCTGATCACCGCGGCCGACAACTGGTCGGGCGTGCCCGGCATCGTGGGCTACCGCGGTGACGACCTCGTGACCTCCACCGGCGCGAACCCGCAGACCGTGCTGGGCGTCGGCTCGCAGGTGGTCAACGTGCTGGCCAACCAGACCAACCCCAACACGCTCACCAACGGCGGCGTGGCCGAATTCGCGATCGCCAACCCCGTGGTCGCGCTCAACGGCTCGGGCACCGCCGACGCGCCCAACCTCGTCATCCACCTCAACACCACCGGCCAGCAGGACATCCGTGTGGCCTACACGCTGCGCGACCTCGACGGCTCCAGCGACGACGCGGTGCAACCGTTCGCCCTGCAGTACCGCGTGGGCAACACCGGCAACTTCATCAACGTGCCGGCCGGCTTCGTCGCCGACGCCACCACCGGCCCGAACCTCGCCACCGCCACCTTCCCCGTGTCGGTGGTGCTGCCGGCCGCCGCCAACAACCAGGCCCAGCTGCAGGTGCGCATCATCACCACCAACGCGGTGGGCAACGACGAGTGGGTCGGCATCGACGACATCGCCATCACCGGCACGCCGGTGGGTGGCACCATCAACCAGCCGATCGCCACCGCCTGCCCGGCCAGCAGCGCGTTCGACCAGGGCGTGGGCGGCACGCTGGCCCTGAGCGCCACCGACAGCGACAGCGTGGTCAATGGCCTCACGCTGGGCAACGGCACGCCCGCCGGCATCTCGCTCGACGGCTTCCAGCCCGCCGTCGCCGACGGCGGCACGGCCACCGCGTCGCTGGTGGTCGCCGGCTCGCTGGCCGCGGGCAGCTACCCGGTGCAAGTCACCTTCTCCAACAACGAACTGCAGACCGCGCTGTGCAACCTCACGGTGACGGTCAACGGCAGCCTCACCATTCCGCAGGTGCAGGGCAGCGGCGCGCAGAGCCCGCTGGTGGGCCAGCCGGCCACGGTGCGCGGCGTGGTCACGCTGGTCACCAACAACGGCTTCTTCCTGCAGGACCCGGTGGGCGACGGCGATGCCAGCACCTCCGACGGCATCTTCGTCTTCACCAGCAGCACCCCGGGCGCCAACGTGGTCGCGGGCAACGAACTCAGCGTGACCGGCACCGTCACCGAGTACCGCACCGGCACCGGCGCGCAGGCCGTGGCGCGCCCGCTCACGCAGCTCACCACGCCCACGATCGCGCTGCTGTCCACCGGCCACACCGTGGCGCCCACCGTGATCACGCTGCCCGAAGTGGCCGAGGGTGAACTCGAGCGCTACGAAGGCATGCTGGTGCACATCGCCACGCCGCTGACCGCGTCGCAGAACTTCTTCCAGGGCCGCTACGGCCAGGTCACCCTCTCCGCCGAGGGCCGCCTCGAGAAGCCGACCAACCGCCACCCCGCCGGCTCGGTGGAAGCGCTGGCGATGGAAGACGAGAACGCGCGCCGCCGCATCCTGCTCGACGACGGCCTGTCGATCCAGAACCCCGACCCCACGCCGTACCTCGGCGCCGACACCACCCTGCGCGCCGGCGACGTGCTGCCCTCGGGCGTGACCGGCGTCATCGACTACGGCCTGGCCACCAACCTCACCGACGGCATCAGCGACTACAAGATCCACCCGACCGAACCGGTGGTCTTCAGCCGCGAGAACGCCCGCCCGGGCACGCCCGCGCCCGTGGGCGGCAACGTGCGCGTGGGTGCCTTCAACGTGCTGAACTACTTCACCACGATCGACCAGGCCGGCGCGAGCTGCTTCCCCGGCGGCGGCCGTTCCGACTGCCGTGGCGCCGACAGCGCGGCCGAATTCACCCGCCAGCGCGACAAGATCGTGAAGGCCATCGTCGGCCTCAACGCCGACGTGGTGGGCCTGATGGAGATCGAGAACAACGGCAACACCGCCGTGCAGAACCTGGTGAGCGGCCTCAACGCCGTGGCCGGTGCCAACACCTACGCCACCATCGCCATGCCCACCGGCGGCAGCGGCACCGATGCGATCCGCGTCGCCATGATCTACAAGCCGGGCAAGCTCTCGCTGGTGGGCCAGGCCCGCAGCGACACCAACGGCGTGCACAACCGCCCGCCGCTGGCGCAGACCTTCGCCGCCGCCAACGGCGAGCGCTTCTCGGTGGTCGTCAACCACTTCAAGTCCAAGGGCAGCTGCCCGAGCGGCTCGGGTGCCGACGCCGATGCGGGCGACGGCCAGGGCTGCTGGAACGCCACCCGCGTCGACCAGGCGCAGGCCCTGCTCGGTTTCATCTCGCAGATCCAGTCCACCTCGGGCTCGAACGACGTGATGGTGGTGGGCGACATCAACGCCTACGGCAAGGAAGACCCGATCCTCGAACTGACGAACAACGGCCTGGTCGACGAGATCGCGCGCTTCAACGCCTTCGGCTACTCCTACGTGTTCGACGGCGAAGCCGGCTACCTGGACCACGGCCTGGCCACGGCCAGCCTGAGCGCCAAGGTGACGGGCGCCATCCACTGGCGCATCAACGCCGACGAGCCCTCGGTGATCGACTACAACACCGAGTTCAAGCTCACCGACTACTACACCAACACGGTGTACCGCTCCTCCGACCACGACCCGGTGCTGGTGGGCCTGGCCCTGCGCAAGGCCGTCAACGGCACGGCCTCGCGCGACACCCTGGTCGGCACGGCCGGCGATGACGTGATCACCGGCGGCCCCGGCGCCGACGTGCTCACCGGCGGCGCGGGTGCCGATGTGTTCGTCTACACCGACCTGCGCGATGCCGGCGACCGCGTCACCGACTTCGCGCCCGGCACCGACCGCATCGACCTCAGCGCGCTGCTGCAGTCCATCGGCTACACGGGCGGCAACGCCATCGCCGACGGCGTGGTGCGCCTGGTCGACAGCGCCGCCGGCCTGGTGGTCCAGATCGACGCCGACGGCCACGCCGGCCCGCTCGCCGCACGCCCGCTGCTCACGCTCAGCGGTGTGAACGCCGCCCAGATCGTGGCCGCCCGCGACCTCGGCCTGTGACGCCTGCCTCTTTCACCGACATCCCTTTCAATCCGGAGCCTCTTCTCATGAACGCATCCCAACAACGTTTTCGCCGCACGGCCTGTGCCTTCGCCGCGTCCCTCGTCCTGTGCGGCGGCTCGGTCTGGGCCGAGGGCCTGACGGTCCTGCACCTGGGCGACCAGGAATCGTGGCTGCTCTCCGCGCAGGGCAACCTGCGCGACGACGCCAGCCAGGCCATCTCGTTCTACGGCGGCGTGGACCGCCTGGCCACCGTGGTCGCCAACCGCAAGGCGGCGGCGTTGTCCGCCGGCCGCAGCGTGATCACGCTCAACGCCGGTGACTCCTTCCTGCCCGGCCCGCGCCTGACCGCCAGCTTCGCCAATCTCGCCAGCGCCCACGCCGACGGCGGCCAGGACTTCTACGACGCCATCGCCAACCGCCTGATCGGCGTGGACGCCACCACCTTCGGCAACCACGAGTTCGACCTGGACAACACCGGCCCGGTGGCCGCGCGCTTCGCCGAAGTCTCCGGCACCACCTACCTGTCGGTGAACCTGGA
This sequence comes from Hydrogenophaga sp. FW305-3-2-15-A-LB1, assembly GCF_058787875.1. Classification (NCBI taxonomy): domain Bacteria; kingdom Pseudomonadati; phylum Pseudomonadota; class Betaproteobacteria; order Burkholderiales; family Comamonadaceae; genus Hydrogenophaga; species Hydrogenophaga sp. FW305-3-2-15-A-LB1. The sequence continues at coordinate 29,047 of NZ_JBYTAE010000033.1, forward strand.
CTTCTCCGCCACCCCCCAGTTCGCCAACCTGCAGGCGCAGGGCAAGGTGGCCGCCTCCAAGATCCTCACCACCGCCGGTGGCAAGAAGGTCGGCGTGATCGGTGTCACCACGCCGCTGCTGCCCTCCATCTCTTCGCCGCCCGCCGGCATCATGAAGAACTGGAGCGCCGCCAACAGCGAACTGCAGAACCTGCAGGCCCTGCTGCCCCTGGTGCAGGCCGAGATCGACGACCTGCGCAACAACCAGGGCGTGACGGCCATCGTCGTCATGAGCCACCTGCAGAACTCGCAGAACGAGCTCAACGTGATGGTGCCCGCGCTGCGCGGCGTGGACCTGGTGATCTCCGGCGGCGGCCACGAGCTCATGACCGACCCGGACGACCTGCTCATCAACGGCGGCGTGTCGCCCACCTACAGCACGCACCCGGTGTACGCCACCGACGCGCAGAACAAGGCCGTGCCCCTGGTCACCGGCCACTTCGGCAACCGCTACGTGGGTGAGGTGAACCTCACGCTGGACGACACCACCGGTGCCGTCACCCGCATCGACAGCACCCGCATGGTCCGCGTGAGCGGCGCCGCCGCCGACGCCGACCGCGTCAGCGGCAACACCGCCATCGCGGCGGCCGTGGTGGCCCCGGTGTCCACCTACATCCAGGCGCTCAACGCCCAGATCATCGGCACCACCGCGGTGCCGCTCAACGGCCCGACGCACGTGGCCTGCCCGGCCGCGCCCTGCGACTACACCGAAGGCGTGCGCAACGCCGACACCGGCCTGGGCAACCTCGTGGCCGACGCCATGCGCTTCGCCGGCAAGGCCGAGGTGGGCATCCAGAACGGCGGCGGCATCCGCACCAGCATCGCCGGCCCCGGCAACGTGACCACCGGCGACACCTTCAACGTGCTGCCCTTCACCAACCTGGTCAAGCGCGCGCCCGCGATGAACGCCGCGCAGCTCAAGGACCTGCTGGAGCACTCGGTGGCCGCCTCCACGGCCAACGGCGTGCCGCAAGGCCGCTTCGCCCAGGTCTCGGGCATCCAGGTGGTCTACGACACCCTGCGCACCGCGCGCGGCACGGCGCTGAACTCGGGCGACCGCATCCGCCGCATCACGCTCGACGACGGCACCGTGCTGGTCGACAACGGCGCCGTGGTCTCGCCGCGCATCTTCTCGTTCGCCACCATCGACTTCACCGCCAACGGCGGCGACGGCTTCCCCTTCGCGGCCAACGCCGTGGTGTTCGAGAACAACGTCAACACCATCACCTACCAGGAAGCGCTGGCCAGCTTCATCCGCACGCCCAAGGCCGAAGGCGGCCTGCAGCGCCTCAACGCCGCCGACGGCGACGAGATCACCGCCAACGTCTATGGCGAGGAAAACGCCTTCGACCGCGGCGGCCGCCTGATCGACGCGGCCGTGGCCCGCACCGTGGCCGGCGTGACGCGCAACGGCACCAGCGGGCGCGACACGCTCGTGGGCACCGCGGGCGACGACCTGATCATCGGCGGCGCCGGTGCCGACACCCTCACCGGTGGCGCGGGCCTGGACACCTTCCGCTACACCAGCGCGCGCGATGCCGGCGACACCATCACCGACTTCACGCCCTACGTGGACAAGCTCGACCTCAACCCCCTGCTGGCCAGCCTCGGCGTGGTGGGCAACGGCGTGGCCAGCGGCCACGTGAGCCTCGTCGACACCCTCGGTGGTGTGCACGTGATGCTCGACACCGATGGCGCCAGCGGCCCCATCGCCGCGCGCCCCCTGGTCACGCTCAAGGGCCTGACCGCCGCCCAGTTCGCCCCGGGCCGCGACCTCGTGCCCGCACCCGCTCCCTGATTCCCCTGACGATCTTCTTCACCCGAAAGGTTTCCCATGAAAGCAATCCGCACCTTCGTCGCCGCCGCCTGCCTGTGCGCTGCCGGCATCGCGCCTGCCCTGGCCCAGGGCACCACGTTCCAGAACGGCACGTTCGACGCCAACGCCACGGCGGGCTGGCAGTCCTACGGCGACGTGCTCGCCGCCAACGAGCGCCTGCGCCTGACCACGGCCTCGCTGTACGACGACGACATCCCCGGCCAGAACGGCTTCAACAACCAGTCCGGCGTGGCCGCCGTCGATTTCTTCGCCTCGCCCGACCTGGCCGGCATCCCGGTCTCCGCGTTCGACCTGGGCGGTTACGCCTACGAAGGTTCCGCCGTGCGCCAGGACTTCACGGCCAACGCCGGCGACCTGCTGACGGTCACCTTCAACTGGGCCTTCCTGTCCACCGACACCGTCAACCCGGACTTCGGCTTCGTGGCCCTGAACGACTCGGTGTTCAAGTTCGTCGACACCACCAGCTCGGTGCTCAACGGCGTGTTCCTCGGCACCTTCGCCGACAGCAGCAACGTCAACTGGAGCTGGTACCAGTCCACCTACACCTACCAGGCCAACAGCAGCGGCACCGTGTCGCTGGCCCTGGGCGTGGTGGACGTGGGCGACGTGCTGAACACCTCCGAACTGCGCATCGACAACGTGGTCGTGAGCGCCGTGCCGGAACCCGAGACCTACGCCATGCTGCTGGCCGGCCTGGGCCTCCTGGGGGGTTACGCCCGCCGCCGCAACAAGCAGCAACCGCAGGCGGCCCAGGCCTGAGCCCGGGCCACCGACCGCCTCAAGCCGCCTGAGCCGCCGCCATCTTGCGAGCCCGACGCCGAGCCCCGACCATGACCACGCCCAGCCCCGACAGCAGCATGGCCAGCGTTTCGGGCTCGGGCACGGCCGCGATCGTGACGCGCACCACCATGTCGTCGAAGTCGTTGTCGGCGTACGAGTCGTTGAAGAGCAGCAGCGCGCTCTGGCGGTCGGCCGAGAGCATCACGCCGACGTTGGCGCTGCCGTTGCCCCACAGCGCGCCCAGGCCGTTGCTGAGGAAGCCGAAGTCGAGCGCGCCGCCGGCCTCGATCGCGCTGCTGAAGCTGCTGCCGAGCTGGGCGATGCCGTTGAGCTGGTTGCTGAGCTGCCCCAGGCCGGCGACGAAGGCGTTGTTGTACGCGGCCTCGAAGCCCACCAGCGTGTACGTGACCGTGGCCGCCTGCGAGAGCAGCAGCGGCGCGCCGCGCCACAGCGCGGAGAGGTCGAACTCGGCGGCGTACGTGGCCGCGCTGCCCAGCCACTCGGGGTTGAACGTGCCGGCCGCGTGTGTCAGGTCGACGAAGCTGCCGCCGGTCTGGTCGAGGTCGGCCGCGCTGGCGATGCCGGTGGCGGCCGCGAGGCCGAGGGCCAGGCACGCGGCCCGGGTGAGAGATGCGAGACGTTTCATGAGGATCACCTTTCGTCGGCCGCCCCTGTCGGCGCGCCGATGCCTATGGACGAAAGACTGGACCGTGATGGAAAAGTAACACCAGCCTGGGTATCTTCTGCCACGCCTGCCAGCCACGAACCCGGATTCTGCGGTCGGGGTTGGTGCTGTGTTCTTTTCAACCGCGTTGGACAGGGGTGTCGGCATGATCCGAATGGATGGTTTGGGGCGATCCGGGGCCTGTGCGGCCCTGCTCGCCGGTTTGTGGGGCGCGCCCGCGGCGCTGGCGCTCACGGGCGGCGCGGGTCCGCAGGAGATGGCGGCCGAGGCGCCGTGGTCCGGCGTGCTCAGCCTGGACAGCGGGGGCCGGCTCTACAGCGGTGTGCTCATCGGGCCCGAGCACGTGCTCACGGCGGTGCACGCGGTGAACATCGCCGAGCCCGGCCGCATGAGTTTTCGCAGCGCGCTGGGCGGCGGCTTCGTGGCCACGGGCACCGAGGTGCATGTGAGCCCGGCCTACACCGGCACCACCACGGGCAACGCGCCCGGCGACCCGTCGGTGCACGCCGATCTGGCGATCGTGCGCCTGAGCCGCCCCGCGCCCAAGGCGCTGCAGGTGCCGCGGATCTTCACCGGCGCTTTGCTGGGCCGCGTGATCACGCTGGTGAGCCACGGCGGCAGCACCACCCTGGTCACCACCGGCGAGAACCGGGTCGATGCGGTGTTCGCCGATGTCACCGGGCGGCCCGCCACCTACCTGTTCGACTTCGACGGGCCCACGCTGGAGAGCAACCGCATCGGCCCGCCCGTGCCGGCCAACGGCACCCTGGGCGCGCGGCGCGAGGCCACCCTGGTCAACGGCGATTCGGGCAGCGCCGCATTCGTGCAGGTCGACGGCCAGTGGTGGCTGGCGGGCCTCAACAGCTTCGAGATCAACTTCGCCGCCGGCCCCCGCGCGCGCGGTGCCCACGGCACGGGCGCGGGCGGCATCGTGCTGTCCGAGCACCTGTGCTGGATGCGCGAGGTGCTGGCCGCGCCGCCCAAGCCCGCGGCGGCCTCAGGCGCGAAGGCCGTCCGCTGAAGGCGGCGGCGCGGCGCGCCAGCCGAACGCCTCGATGAGCTGGCGCCCCCAGCCCTGTTCGGTGGGCAGCGGGGGCAGCGGCCGCGAGAAGAAGCCGGGCGCCTGGGTGCGCCGCAGCATCTCGCGCATGCCCTCGGTGAAGCCGGCCGGGCCACCGTCGGTGACCACCACCCAGGGTGTGTCGCGCAGCAGCTCGACCACGCCCGAGTCGCGGTGCAGCACCACGCCCTGCATGCGGTAGAGCGCTTCGATGGCCGGCAGCCCATAACCCTGCAGCGCGGGCATCAGGAACACGTGCGAGCGCCGGTACAGCGCGGCGAGCTGCTCGTCGTCCACGAAGCCATGGAAGAACACGCGGTCGTCCAGCCCCAGCCGGTGGCTGAGGGCCGCGAGCTCCGCCGCCTGCGGGCCGCTGCCCGCCACGTGCAGGCGGAACGGCGGCTCGCCCTGGGGCTCGCGCAGGATGGCCGCGAGGCCATGCAGCATCCAGTCGATGCGCTTGCTGGTCTGCAGGCGGCACACGCTGAGCAGCTCGATCGGCGCCATGGGCCGCGTGGGCGCCTGCGTCAGCGGCTGCTGGCCGAAACCGCCGAGGTGGAACACCTGGGCCTCGCGGCCGTAGAGCGCCCGCATCTCGTCGCTCAGCGCCTGGGTGTTGGTGGCGAAAGCGCGCGCGCCCCGCACGCCCCGGCGGGTGCCCCAGTGCCGCAGGCTCAGCAGCTCGCGCGCACGGTGTGAGGGCGCGGCTTGCAGCAGGCGGTAGGTGTCGGGGATGCGCAGGTGGTAGGCCACGGGGCCCATCAGCCCCGCCAGCCCCGCGTGCAGGGCCGACTGGATGCTGAACAGCACCGGCACCGGGTCGCCGCGCTGCCGCAGGCGCAGCAGGGCCCGGCGCAGCGCCAGGGCGCGGTGCAGGCCCCCTTGCGGCGGCCGCAGCGCGTGCACGCTCAGCGGCAGCCGCGCGTGCCGGGCCAGGTCGATCCGGTCGTGGTAACACAGCACGCTGTGCGCCAGGCCTTGCGCGTGCAGCCCTTCGGACAGCGAGAGGATCACGCGCTCCTCGCCGCCGAACTCGACGAACTCCGGCTGGAAGATCACGATGTCGCCGGCCGCCGGGAAGCTGGCGGCGTTCATGCTCTTTCCGGGGCCGGGCCACGCGAAGCCTGCATGCGGTTCACCAGCGACTGCAGCACCGCGTCGCGCGCGAGGTGCCGCAGCGCGTGCTCGCGCGCGCGCTCGCCCAGCGCCTGCCGTTGCTCCGGGTGGTCGAGCAGGCCGATCAGCGCCATCGCCAGCGCGCCCGCGTCGCCGGGCGGCACCACGCGGCCGCAGCGCAGCACCACGTCGGCCAGCTCGGTGTCGGTGCGGCAGGTGGCCAGCACCGGCCGGCCGCTGGCGAGCATGCCGGTCAGCTTGGAGGGCAGCACCAGGTCTTCGGCCTCCTGGCTCTGGGGCAGCAGGTGCACGTCGGCCAGGCCCAGCAGTTCGTTCAGGCGCTCCAGCGGTTGCAAGGGCAGCAGGCGCAGGTTGGGCAGGCTGCTCGCGGCCTGTTCCAGCTCGGCCTGCATCGGGCCGTTGCCGCACACCACGAACACCAGGTCGCTTCGATGGGCCAGCAGGCGCGCGGCCTGCGGGATCACCATCAGGCCCTGCTTGGCGCCCAGGGTGCCCGAGAACAGCGCCACGTGGGTGCCGGGCGCCAGGCCGAGTTCGGCCCGGTAGGGGCTGGGGCCGCCCAGGGGGCGGATGCGCGCCACGTCGGCCCAGTTGATGAAGAGGTGCGTGCGCTCTTCGGGCACGCCCTTGCGCTTGAGGTGCTGCAGCATGCGCCCCGAGATGGTGGAGACCACATCGAAGCGGCGCAGCAGCCACGATTCGAGCGCGCGCACCGTGTGCCCCAGGCGCTCGCCGCGCAGCAGGCCCATCTGCAGGGCCACGTCCACCTCGAAGTCCTGCACGTGCAGCCAGGCCTGGGCGCCGCTCAGGCGCGCGGTGAGCCAGCCGCCGGGCGCGCACACCAGCGCGGGCGCCACGGTGAGCACCACGTCGGGCCGCCAGGCCACCTGGCGCAGCATCACCGGCAGCGAGGACAGCGCGAAGGTGCACAGGTGCAGCACGCGCTTGAGGCCGCCGGGGCGCCGAGGCACCCACAGCGGCGCGCGCCACACGCGCACGCCGCGCCAGGTGTCGTGCCGCCAGGGCGGCCAGCGGAAGGCCCGGTCCACCTGCCAGGCCGGGTAGTAGGGCGGGGCGGCCACCACGCGCACCTCGTGGCCCTGGGCGGCCAGCCACTCGGCCATCTCGCCCGAGTACTTGCCCACGCCGATCACCTCGGGCGCGAAGTTGGCGCTGTGGATGAGGATCTTCATGGCCGCTCGGGCGCCGCCGGCGCGCGCTGCCCCTGTTCGGCTTCCTTCACCTTGAGCACGATCAGGTACTCGTAGATGGTCTGCAGCAGGGCGTAGCGGATGCCGGCCACGCCGTCGAGCACGCCGCGCCGCCAGACCAGCATGTAGGCCAGCTTGATCAGCGGGCGCGCCGGCAGGCGGTAGAAGATCGCCTTCTGGTGCACGCGCCGCTCGTTGAAGTCGCGGCCGAACAGCGCGGTGCGCCAGGATGGCTGCGGCACCGACCTCGACAGGATCAGCTGGGCTTCCATGCGCGAGTAGGTGTTGTGTTTGTCGAGCCAGTGGTCCAGCCCCTTGGAAAACGGGTAGTGGTCGAACGGCTGGGCCAGGTCGGCGATGGGGCCGTCCACCACCAGCACCTCGTTGATCTCGCGCTCGTAGCGCGCGCGCTCAGGGCGCAGCAGCCGCACGTAGAAGGGCGAGATCTGCGAGCGGCGCAGCCAGGTGCCCCACCAGATGTCGCGCCGGCGCATGCGCGCCGCGGCCACGTCCACGTGCGTTCCGGCGCCCTGCACGAAGGCCTCGATCTCCCGGGCCAGCGCGGGCGGCACGCGCTCGTCGGCGTCGAGCACCAGCAGCCAGGGGTGGCGGAACGGCAGGCGCAGGCCGGCGTTGCGCTGGCTCGCGTAACCGTCGAAGGCGCGCTCCGTCACCTGGGCGCCGGCCTCGCGCGCGATCTCGCGCGTGCGGTCGGTGCTCAGCGAGTCGAGCACGTGCACGTCGTCGCTCCAGGCCACGCTGGCCAGGCAGCCCGGCAGGTCCTGCTGTTCGTTGCGGGTGAGGATGAGCACGGACACCGGGGTCACGGCAGGCTCCTGGGCTGGCGGCTGCGCTTGCGCGTGGCGGGGTGGCCGGTCCAGACCGTCCAGGGCTCCTGGATGTCCTTGATCACCACCGCGCGCGCGCCGACCACGCAGCCGCGCGCCACCCGCACGCCCGGGCCGATGAAGGCATCGGCGCAGATCCACACCTGGTCCTCCAGCACCACCGGCCGCGCCACCAGCTGGAAGTTGGACGAATCGATGTCGTGCGAGCCGCCGCAGAGGTGCGCGCCCTGCGAGATCACGCAGCCGTCGCCGATCTCCATCGGCGCCATGTTGTAGAGCGTCACGCCGTCGGCCACGCCCACGCGGTTGCCGATGCGCAGCTGCCACGGCGCCCAGATGCGCACGTTGGCGTACACGTTCACGTCGGTCCCGAGCCGGGCGCCGAAGAGGCGCAGCAGCGCGCGGCGCCAGGCGTGCGCGGGCCGGGGGCTCGGGCGGAACAGGAGCAGCCACACCACCCCCCACAGCGCGCGCGCCGCGCGGTTGCCCAGCGAGAACGAGGGCTGCGTGAAGGGGTCGTTGTCCTGCAGGATCACGGTCCGCTCTCCGGCTTCTTGCGCAGCACGAAACGCCACTTGTCGCCGAGCAGTTCTTCCTCGCTGTAGTCGTCGAGTTCCTCGATCACGTCCTCGGTCAGGAAGGCCGCGCCATGGCCGGCCTGCAGGTTGTGCACCGCCTCGACGCGGAAGTGGCGCTCGAACAGGCGCTGGTAGTCCGCCAGGCGCATCTCGTTGAGGAAGCAGTCGGCCTGGAAACGCCGCTGGCGCAGGTGCTCCCAGGGTTCGGAGCGGCGCTCCATGCCGCTGCCCAGGGTGTGCGCGTACCACTCCACCAGGTGGCCGCCGCCGATGCCGGTGAAGACGGCGGGCGCGATCAGGGCCACGCCGTCGGGCGTGAGCGCGCGCGCCATGCTGGCGCACACGGCGTCCAGCGCGTCCCGCGGGATGTGCTCGAACACGTCCTCGGAGCAGAAGAAATCGACGGACGAGGGCGCGAGGCTGGCCGTGGCGATGTCGCCGACCAGGAAGCGCGCGGGCTGGATGCGCAGGCGCGCGCCGCGCTGCGCCAGCGCGCGGTCCAGCGCGCGGCGCTCGTGCGCATCGAAGACCTTGGCGCGCACCGTGCTCTTGAGGAAGCGCTGCCAGCCGTTGGTCCTGAGCACGCGCAGCAGTTCGGGAATGGAGCCACTGAGCAGCGGCGCGTCCAGGTCGATGCCCCGGGCGTTGAGGCCCAGCGAGGTCAGCGCGAGCAGCCGCAGCGGGCGCGCGCCATAACCCACCTCGAAGATGGCCGCGTCGCGGAACAGCCAGCCGCTGAGCGATTCGTAGGCCGTGCGGTAGCCGTCGAGTTCGGCCATGAGCTCGGCCATGTCGTCGCCCCGGCCTTGCAGGCCCTGCAGGCGCATCCACAGGAACTGCAGGTTCTCCCAGAGCCAGTCGCCGGCCGTGGCGATGTGGCCCACCGAGTTCGTCTTGACCAGGCTCATGGCTGTTTCTCGCGGGCGTGTTGGCGGATCACCTGCAGCAGGCTGTCGGCCATGGCTTCGACGGTGAAGCTCTTCCTGAACAGCCGACTGGCCGCCAGGGACATGCGCTGGCGGTCTGCCGGGTGCAGCGCGAGCCAGCGTTCGAGCAGGGCGCGCGTGCCGTCCACCGTATCCTCGGCCACCAGGCCGGCGCCCGCGTCCTGCACCTCGCGCCAGATGTTGACCTTGTCGGAGATCAGGACCGGCAGGCCGCAGCCCAGGGCCTCGGCCACCGCGATGCCGAAGTTCTCCTGGTGCGAGGGCAGCACGAAGGCCTCGGCCGCGTGGAACGCGCCCCACTTCTCATCGCCCTGCAGCATGCCCACCCAGTGGATGCGGTGGTCCACGCCGCGCAGCGCGGCCTGGGCGCGCAGCGCGGCCATCCAGCCGGTCTGGTCGGGGCCGGCCATCACCAGGTGCAGGTCGAGCGCCTGCTCGGCGACATCGGCGAAGGCGTCGATCAGCAGGTCGCAACCCTTCTTCTCCTGGATGCGGCCCAGGAACAGCAGCACGCGTTTGCCCCACAGCGCGGGGTGGGCATCGAGGAAGCGCACGGCCAGGGCCGCGCCGTCGGCCGGCGGCGTGCGCGTGCCGAACGAGACCACCTGCTCGCGCGCCTTGTAGAGCCGGAAGGACTCGCGCGCCAGCAGGCGCTCGTCCTCGCAGGTGAAGAGCACGGCGGCCGCGTCGCGCAGCACGCGGTATTCGGCCCAGGGCCAGTACAGCCACTTCTTGAAATGCTTGAGCGGGTAGGTTCGCTTGAACCAGGGGTCCAGCATGCCGTGGGTGAACACCGCGTAGGGCTGGCCGGTGCGCGCGAGCACGCGCCAGGTAGCGAAGCTGTGGTACTGCCAGAGGCCGTTGACGATCACGAAGTCGTAACCCCGCGCGTGCTGGTCGAGCCAGGACACCATGCGGCCGTTGAGGCCGTAGTTGCCCCGGCTCGGGCCGAGCGCGTGCACCTTCTGCGTCAGCTGGCCGAGCCAGCTCGACGCGGGGTCGTCCAGGGTCACGAGTTCGGTCTCGCAGCCGAGTTCGGCCATGCGGTGCGCGACGTTGCGAACGCCTTCGATCGGGCCGCCACGGGCCGGGTCGGCGGAGTGGATGACTTGCAGGATTTTCATGCGGGGGTCCGGGCCATGTCGGCGTTGAGGCTCACCTGCTGGCCGGCGAGCACCTGCCCGTAGACCTGCAGGTACTGGCCGATGGCGCGGTCGGCGTCGAAACGCCGGGCCCAGGCCATGCAGGTTTGCGCGCGGGCCTGCGCGTCGGCGGGGGTTTCGTTGATCACGGCCTCGATCAGGCGCGCGCCCTCGGCGGCCCAGGCCTGTTCGTCTTCGCCGTGGCGCAGCCGGCGCAGGTAGAAGGTGTGCGGGCCGCCGATCTCGTTCATCGGCGTGTCGTCGGTGGTGAACACCGGGCAGCCGCAGGCCTGCGCCTCCACGATGGGCCAGCCGAAGCCCTCGGCCAGGCTGGGGAACAGGAAGGCGCGCGACACCGAGTAGGCCGCCTGCAGCAGCGCGTGGTCGATGCCGTAGAGGAAATGCACCGTGCCCTGGGTGGGCACCTCGCGCAGCACGGCCTGCACCGCCTCGGTCTGCGGCACGCCCACCAGCCACAGCGGCAGCGGGTGGCGCTGGTTGCGCGCGTAGTGCGCGTAGAGGCGCAGCACGCCGGCCACGTTCTTGTACCACTGGCCACCGCTCACGTGCAGCAGCAGGCCGCCGGGCGCCACGGGCATGCCCGCGCCGCGCAGCTGCACCCGGGCCTGCGCCGCCGGGATGCGCGCGAAGCGCTGGTTCAGGCCGTTGTAGACCACCTCGCACGAGAGCGGATCGACGCCGCCCACGCGCCGCAGGTCCTCGCGCGTGCGCTGCGAGATGCAGATGAAATGGCGCGCCTGCTGGAAACCCCGGCGGATGTAACGCTGGTAGACCCGCCCGCTCGCGCCGGTGCGGTTTTCGGGGATCTCGCCCAGGGCCGAGCGCAGGGCCAGCAGGTCGTGCACGTGCACCACCAGCGGCCGGTCGCGCAGCAGCGGCACCCAGGGGCCGAGCGCCTGGTCGGTCATCACGAACAGCGTGTCCTCGGGCACCCGCGCGAGCTGCCGCCGCACCCAGAGCGGGAACAGCAGGTACTGGTCGACGTAGCCGGCCCATTTCGACAGCGGCCCGCGCACCCAGCGGCGCACGCGGGCCGGGGGCGACCACACCTGGACCTCGTGCCCGCGCGCCATGTAGGCGTGGCGCAGCATCTGCGCGAAGCGGGGCATGCTTTGCGAGGCCAGGAAGGCCGGGTGGGTGAACAGGACGATGCGCATGGTCTAGGGCCGCAGGGGGAAACCGTGCGCGGGTGGCGTGGCGCGCGGGTCGGGCCGGGCGCCGCCCTGGAACACCAGGCCCAGGCACCGCACGAAGGTGGTGATGACGACAAAGAAGAACACCTGCTGCGGCAGTTCGCGGAACACCAGCGAGACCCAGGCGTGCAGGGCGTCGGCGGTGAGCCCGTACTGGAAGATCTTCCAGATCGACAACATGCCCACGGTGCTGAGCAGCACCTGGCCGGAGCGCTGCCGGTAGGACAGCAGGTCGAGCAGGGCGAACACCCCCAGGCAGGCGAAGAAGTACACCACCGCGAAGCCGATGCCCAGCAGCGCCAGGCCCTGGGCCAGCATGGAGCCGGTGCGGTAGCCGCCCAGCGGGCCGCCCTGGCTCAGGTGGCTCAGGTAGTCGCCCATCGAGAACTCGAGGTCGCGCTTGTTCACGTCCACCCCCAGCGCCTTGAGCGCCGGGTTGGGCAGGATGGACCACATCAGGTCGACCGAGGTCTGCGCCAGGCGGGCGGTGTCGCTCTGCGAGAAGCGCGAGACGAAGTACAGCGAGTTGTCGTGGAACTTGGTCTCCATCAGCCGCGCCAGCAGCGGGTTCTCGAAGTAGTACTCGTCGTACTTGTCCAGGGTGGCGGCGTCGCGCTGCATGCGCTCCTGCTGCGCCAGCAGCTCGGGGCGCTGGAAGTAGTAGAGCGTTTCCTTGACCATGTCCACGGCGGACACGCCGCCGCGCACCTTGCGCGCCACCACCATCGCGGTGGCCAGGTCGGTCATGGGAATGGCCACCGCGCCCAGCACCAGGCCGAGCAGGCCCAGCTGCAGGCAGCGCTTGCCCGACACCGGCTTCTGGCTGCGCAGGGCGGTGAGCAGCGCGAACAGCGCGATGGTGACGAAGCCCGACAGCATGATGCTGCGCACATTGGCCGCCAGCCCCAGCAGGATCACCAGGCTGCCGAAGCCCAGCAGGTGCAGGTACTGCCGGCGCGGGCGGCAGTAGGCGGGGCCGACCTGGATCAGGTACATGGGGATCAGGAACGGCGCCCAGGTCAGGAAGCGCATGCCGTCGAGCACCTTGCGGAAGGTGCCTTCGCTGCCGCCGCTGATGAGGAAGGCGAACAGGCCCACATAGCCCATGAGCCACAGCGCGCTGGTGGGCGGCGCCTCGTACAGGCCGAGCTTGCCGAGCAGCTGGCGGATGAGCGAGGGCGAGGCCACCAGCGGGGCCGCCATCGGCGACGGCGGTGGGGCCGGGTGCAGGAACCAGCGGTAGAGCATGTGCGCCAGCAGCGCGATCACCTGGAAGCCCGCCAGCGTGGCGAAGGTTTCCAGGGGCTGGCGCAGGTTCTGCGCCAGCGAGGTGCCGAACACGGTCTGGCCCAGCAGCGCGCCCATCTGCGTGGTCACGCAGAAGCCGAAGAGCGCGAAGGTGGAGAGGGGGTGGGTGTGCAGGGCCGGCGTCCACAGCAGGTACAGCAGCATCGCGATCGACGAGGCGAACACGATGCAGGCTGCGCCGATGTTGATGGTCGAAAAATCGATCACCATCTGCGCCGCCAGCGCCAGGGTGGCCAGGGCCATCAGGCTCAGCAGGATGAAGCGGGCATTGCTCATGCCGCCACCAGCTGCTGGTAGAGGCCGAGCGCGCGCTGGCCGTAGTCGCGCCAGCCGCCCAGGCGCTGCACGCGCTCGATGCAGGCCGCGGCCATGCGCTCGCGCAGGCCGGTTTCGTCCACGAGCCGCTGCAGGCGATCGGCCAGCGCCGCCGCGTTGCGGATCGGGACGATGAAACCTTCCTGCCCGTCGTCGAAGAGGTCGCGCGCGCCGGTGTTCTCGCTGGCGATCACGGGACAGCCGCAGGCCATGGCCTGGGCGAGCACCATGCCGAAGCCGTCCTGCACGCTGGGCAGCACCAGGGCGTGGCTGCGGCTCATGAGGTGCCTGAGTTCGCTCTGCGGCACGTGGCCCAGCACCTCGATGCCGGGCGACCACAGGCCCTTGGCGCTCAGGTGCGCGATCAGCTGGGGCGAAGGCGTGCCCGCGATCTTCAGCGACTTGGCGGGGTGCTTGAGCGCGCGGTAGGCCTGCAGCAGGTAGGGCACGCCCTTCTGCAGGCTCATGCCGCCGACGAAGAGCAGGTCGAAGCGCCGCGCGTCGGGCTCGCCCGAGCGCGCGAAGCGCGCCAGATCGACGCCGTAGGGCAGGCGCCGCACCTTCTGCGGCGGCACGCCCTGGCGGATGAACGATTGCCACGCGAAGGCCGAGGGCACGGTGATGCAGTCGGCCTGCGCGTACTCGGCCTCCTCGCGCTCCAGGTTGCGCGGATCGACGCCTTCGAAGGGCAGGCCCCACTCGTGGTGTTCCTCGCGCAACAGCGCATCCTGCACGCGGATGTGGGCCGAGCCCCGGTCGCACACGTAGCGCCCGCCCTGGCGCTGCTGGCGCCGGCCCGCCGCGAGCGAGCTGCCCGACAGGCCCACGTACACGTCGCAGGCGGGCAGCGCGGCGGCGGCCCACGCGGTGAAGGTGGTGGCCACCAGGTGTTCCTGCGCCCGCGTCCAGCGGCGCGGCAGGCGGTGCTGCCACGGGTTGGCCATGTAGGGCGCCATGAACCAGGGGAAGGTGCGGATCAGCGAGGCGGGCAGTTGCTCGTGGCGCAGCTTGAAGCGCGGGTAGCCGGTGAGGATGCCGGCCAGCGCGCCCTGCGCGTGCAGCTCGCGCGCCAGGTCGAAGGTGTGGAACTTGCCCGGCACCGAGAGAGCGACCTTCATGGCGCCACCCCCTGGCCGCGCGGCGCGGCGGCGGGGGCCTCGATCGCGCCCCAGGCCAGCCGCAGGCAGATGCCGGTCAGCAGGGCCTCGCTGGCCAGCATGGCCGTGGCCGCCCCGGTGAGGCCCATTGGTTCGTTCAGCAGCCAGACCAGGGCCACGCACAGCGCGCTGGCCAGCAGCGACCAGACGGCCAGCGGACCGTGCCGGTTGATGGACATGAGCAGCACGCGCGGCACATGGCACAGGCCGGCCACCGCCGCGTAGGCCATGAGCAGGCCGAACACCCAGGGGTCGAAGCCGATCTCGCCATGCGTCCAGGCGCGCAGCAGCCAGGGCGCGAGCGCGAACAGCGCAGCGCTCAGCAGCAGCGATTGCGCCACGCCCCACCAGGCGCTGCGCCCCACCAGCTGCCGCAGGCTGGCCAGCGCGCCCTGGCCGAACAGGCGCGCGAACTCGGGCCACAGCGCGTGGCTCAGGATCGCCGTGGCCTGCACCGCGGTGCGCGCCAGCGTGCGGTAGGTGTTGAGCACCGCCACGGCCACGGGGCCGAGCAGGGCGCCCACCAGCAGGGTCACCCCCTGCAGGCTCAGGGCGTTGGCGAGCGGAAAGGCCATGAACGCGGCGGCCGGCCGGACCATCTGGCGCACCACGGCCGGCGCCGCGTCGGCCAGGCCCCAGGCCAGGCCGTGCGAGCCGTGGCGCGCGACCTGCATCGACAGCAGCGTGCCGGCGATGCGGCACAACAGGCCGCCCAGGGCCACGGCGGTGAAGCTGCCCGAGAGCAGCAGGCCCAGCATCCAGCCCGCCCATTCGGCCAGGCGCGTGGCGTTGCCCAGCAAGGCGCCCTGCGCGTAGCGGTGGGTGGCCTTGAAGAGCTGTTCCGACAGGCCGCCCAGGAAGGAGACCAGCACGCCGGCCACCAGGGCCATCAGGGCCAGGCGCTGGTCGGCGGTGGCGTCCGCCGGCCACGCGGACCACCAGATGCCGGGCAGCGCCAGCAGCGCCAGCGCGCCGCAGACACAGAGCACGAAACCTTGCGCGCTCTGGAACACGCGGTTGGCCAGGGCAGCGTTGCCCGCGCCCATGGCCATGGTCATGCGGTTGCCGGCGGCGGTCACCATGCCCACGTCGGCCATCGACAGGTAGGCCGGCAGGGCGCTGATCATGAGCCAGACGCCGTAGGTGCGCGTGTCCCACACCGCGAGAAACAGGGGCAGCGAGGCGAGCTGGGTGCCGATGGTGATGGCCATGCCCACCGAGTTGGCGCCCATGCCGGCGACCACGCGCTGGCGCAAGGCGCGGTTCACGCCGTGGGCTCCAGCACCGCGGGTGCTTCGATCTGGTCGACGGCCGTCAGCAGGGTGCGCATCAGCGCGTCGTTGCGGTGGGGGCTCAGCAGGTGGCGCCAATGCCCCGCGCTGGCCACGCGCTGGCGCCGGTGCTCGTCGGCCAGCGCCTCGCGGCACACCGCGGCGCATTCTTCCGCGCCCGACCAGAACAGGGCTTCCTGGCCTTCGATGTACATGGCCGTGTGCTCGGGCGTGCGCTCGGCGCACAGCAGGCCGCCCAGCGCCGGGATCTCCACCGAGCGGGTGGTGTGCAGGTCGCGGTTCTCGCGCGAGAGCAGCCCCAGGTTCACCTGCGCGCACTGGATCGCCTTGGCGTAGTGGTCGCCGCCGATGGCGCCGCCGGCCCAATGCGGCTGGAGCTCGGCCCATTCGGGCGCCTTGTGCCAGTTCGGGCCGCGGATGGTCAGCGGCACGCCCAGGCGGATGAGCTCGAGCAGGAAGGGGCCGCGCTCGGGAAACCAGGTGCCCAGGAACAGCACCTGCGAGTGCCAGGTCTGCCGGTCCGCCTCGCTCAAGGGGCGGGGCGCGTGGCTCACCTCGTCCGCGCAGTGGTGCACGCGCAGCACGCGCCGCGCGCCCAGGGCCTTCACCTCGGGCACATTGGTCTCGCGCAGCACCGCCACCAGGTCGTAGTGCGGCACGGCCTGCCGGTAGGCGGCGAAGCGGGCGCCGTCGCGCGCGCCGGTGGGGTCGTCGTTGTTGTAGTTGATGACGTGGCGGGCGTGCCGGCGCAGCAGCGCGATCACCGCCGGGGTGATCCATTCGCCGCAGTCCACGTGGCACAGGTGGTAGCGCTTGAAGCCCAGGCGCGCCTGCAGCGCGCGCTGTGCCCAGGGCGAGAACCAGTGGCCCCCCATGCGCCAGGTCCAGCGGTCCACCCAGACCGTGGCGGGCAGCAGCTCGCGCGGGTCGATGTGGTCGACCATGCAGCCGATGCGGCGCAGCGCGTTCGCGCGGTCCAGGCAGGTCCCGCTCTTCTGGCCCAGGTAGAGCACGGAGGGCATGGGGGTGTGCATGGCCGGTGGGCGCGATCAGGCCGCGCGCGCCACGGCGCGCGCGAAATCGGCGCTGGCCAGGGCGCGGCGCAGGCCCTGCTCCAGCGGCACGCTGGCCGTGAAGCCCAGCGCCTGCAGGCGCGAGACGTCCATCAGCTTGCGCGGCGTGCCGTCGGGCCGGCTGGTGTCGTACACCACGTCGCCCTGGTAGCCCACCACCTGCTGGATGGTCTGGGCCAGTTCGCGGATGCTCAGGTCGTGGCCGACGCCGATGTTGATGAGCGGGGGCTCG
The DNA here is from genome assembly GCF_058787875.1 of Hydrogenophaga sp. FW305-3-2-15-A-LB1. Taxonomy (NCBI): domain Bacteria; kingdom Pseudomonadati; phylum Pseudomonadota; class Betaproteobacteria; order Burkholderiales; family Comamonadaceae; genus Hydrogenophaga; species Hydrogenophaga sp. FW305-3-2-15-A-LB1. The sequence continues at coordinate 45,902 of NZ_JBYTAE010000033.1, forward strand.
AAGCGGCCGGTGGCGGCCTCGTCGCTGCCCAGCAGCGACAGGAAGCGCGCCTCGGGCAGCTTCATCAGGAACAGGCAGGCGGCGGCCATGTCGTCGCTGTACATGAACTCGCGCCGCGGCGTGCCGCTGCCCCAGACCGTGACCTGGGGCGCGCCGCGCCCGCGCGCCTCGTGGAACTTGCGCAGCAGCGCCGGGATGACGTGGCTGGTGTCGAGGTCGTAGTTGTCGCCGATGCCGTACAGGTTGGTCGGCATCGCGGCCAGGAAGCGCGTGCCGTGCTGGCGGTTGTGGCTCCAGCACATCTCGATGCCCGCGATCTTGGCCAGCGCGTAGGGCCGGTTGGTGGCCTCCAGCGGGCCGCTGAGCAGGTCGGTCTCCTTCATCGGCTGCGGCGCCAGGCGCGGGTAGATGCAGCTCGACCCGAGGAACAGCAGGCGCTGCACGCCGGCGCGCCAGGCCTCGTGGATCACGTGGGTCTGGATCAGCAGGTTGTCGCGGATGAAGTCGGCCGGGAACTGCTGGTTGGCCAGGATGCCGCCCACGCGGGCGGCCGCGAGGAAGACGTACTCGGGTTTTTCGCGCGCGAAGAAGTCGGCGGTGGCCGCCGCGTCCGTCAGGTCCAGCTCGGCGTGCGTGCGCAGCAGCAGGCGGTGGTAGCCGGCCGCGCGCAGCTGGCGCACGATGGCCGAGCCCACCAGGCCCCCGTGGCCCGCGACGTAGATGCGTGCATCGTGGCGCATGGGGTGCTCACTCCTGGTATTCGAAGGCGGGGAAGCCGGCCAGCTTGACCATGGCATCGCGCCGCGCCAGGCGGTAGTCGGCCTGCACCATCTCGCTCACCAGCTGGGGCAGGGTCGTCTTCGGCGTCCAGCCCAGGCGCGTGCGCGCCTTGCTGGCGTCGCCCAGCAGCGTCTCCACCTCGGTGGGCCGGTAGTAGCGCGGGTCCACGCGCACCACCACATCGCCCACCGAACAGCGCAGGTCGGGCCGCTGCACCGACGCGACCACACCGGCCTCGTCGCTGCCTTCGCCCACCCAGTCGAGCGTGAAGCCCAGTTCCCGCGCGGCCATCTCCACGAACTGGCGCACGCTGTACTGCACGCCGGTGGCGATGACGAAGTCCTCGGGCTGCTCCTGCTGCAGCATCAGCCACTGCATCTCGACGTAGTCGCGCGCGTGGCCCCAGTCGCGCAGCGCGCTCAGGTTGCCCAGGTGCAGGCAGCGCTGCAGGCCCAGCGCGATGCGCGAGACCGCGCGCGTGATCTTGCGCGTGACGAAGGTCTCGCCGCGCATCGGGCTCTCGTGGTTGAACAGGATGCCGTTGCAGGCGTACATGCCGTAGGCCTCGCGGTAGTTCACCGTGATCCAGTAGGCGTAGAGCTTGGCCACCGCGTAGGGGCTGCGCGGGTAGAAGGGCGTGGTCTCCTTCTGCGGCGTTTCCTGCACCAGGCCGTAGAGCTCGCTGGTGGAGGCCTGGTAGAAGCGGCAGTGTTTCTCCATGCCGAGCAGGCGCACCGCCTCGAGCAGGCGCAGCGTGCCGACGGCATCGATGTCGGCGGTGTACTCGGGGCTCTCGAAGCTCACCGCCACGTGGCTCATGGCGCCCAGGTTGTAGATCTCGTCGGGGCGCACCTGCCCGACGATGCGGATCAGGTTGCTGCTGTCGGCCAGGTCGCCGTAGTGCAGCACCAGGCGGCGGCCGGACTCGTGCGGGTCCTGGTAGAGGTGGTCGATGCGGTCGGTGTTGAACGACGAGGCGCGGCGCTTGATGCCGTGCACCTCGTAGCCCTTCTGAAGCAGCAGTTCGGCGAGGTAGGCGCCGTCCTGTCCGGTGATGCCCGTGATGAGCGCGATTTTTTTCTTCATGGTGCGGGCGGGGTGGAGGCAGTGGTGGTGGCGCTGTCGACGCCGGAGAAACGGGCGCGGTGTTCGGCGGGCAGGGCGGCCACCAGGTCGGCCGCGAAGCGGGCCTGCTGGCGGTGGGCGCGCGCGCTGTCGCGGTCGATGGAGGAGACCCGCACCAGCATGCCGTCGGGCACGCGGCCGCCCAGGCCGTAGCGCATCTCGGTCAGCTTCTTGTCGATGCCGGTGGTGGTGACGTGGTCGCCCACCACGGTCCAGTAGGTCACGGGCTCGTAGCGGTTGCCCAGGTGCGTCTCCAGGCGGGTGGCCGCGATGGCGCGGCCGTGCAGCTGGAGTGGCACGCGCTCGATGCGCTCCAGCTTGAAGCCCTGCGCCGGGTAACACACCTCGGGCTTGTGCAGCTGCAGGTTGTCGCTCTGGTCGTTGCCGTAGGCGATCGACAGCATGATGCGGTAACCGTCGGCGTGGATGTAGTTGCGCGTGAGCGTCTGGGTGTAGATGGCCTCGATGGTGGCCTGCTGCTCGGGGTCGATGATCTGCACCGCCACGTTGGGCTGCTCGCGCCAGCCGTTGAATTCGGTCGGCACCATCGTGGCCAGGTCGATGGTGGGCCGCTCGTCGGCCAGGCGGGCGGTGGGGCGCATGGCGTAGGCGAGCGCGGCCGAGGCCAGCATCAGCGCCATCAGCAAGAGGTTCTTGAAGGGGAAGACCATGGCGTCAGGCTTTCTGCAGGCTGGTGGCGGGCCGCTGGCGCAGGCGCTCCACCCACTGGAGCGCGCTGTCGAAGGCGATGATCATCAGCAGGGCGCTGAGGAACAGCACCATGCCGGCGAAGCCGTGCAGGAAACCCTGGCCGGCCTCGTTGCCGAAGTGGTAGGTGATCAGGCTGAGCGCCATCACGCGGATCACGTTGGCGGTGAACGAGATCGGCACGATCAGGATGGCCAGGCCGACGTTGCGGAACAGCGAGTCGCGCCGCACCAGGTTCAGGTACAGCAGGCCCAGGGCTTCGAGCGTGAGCAGCGTCTGCAGGCCGGCGCAGGCGTCGGCCACCAGCAGCATGTACTGGCCGATCTGCAGGATCACGCCGTTGCGGCCGATCGGGTAGCCCAGCGCGTAGAGCACGTTCTCTGCCACGTAGGAGACCATCATCTTCATCGGCATGGTCACGATGTCCACCACCTGCGAGGGCAGCGGCACCATGAACAGCATGAAGAAGAAGGCGAACCACTGGGCCTTGAGGCCGGACGCGCCGTGCGTGAGCAGCACCACGCCGGCCAGCAGCCAGATCACCGAGCCGACCTCGAGAATGCCCATGCCCTGCGAGCGGCCCAGCGCGTAGCAGGCCAGCGCGAACAGCACCAGCGGCCAGCCCCAGGCGCTGCCCCGGCTGCCTTGCGAGGCGGCTTCCATCGCGCACCAGTTGCGGTGCAGCAGCCACAGCGAGATCGCCAGCACGATGGGGCCGTGGAACTGATTGTCCTGGGCCCAGATCCCAGTGAAGAGGTCGTAGAGGGTGGGCACGTAGAGCACCGCCAGCCCGACCATAATCGGCAGCCAGGGCAGAAGGCGCGTCACCATCGGCGCGGCGCCCGTATCAATCGAAGGTGTGGTGGTGCTCATGGGTTTCTCACTTCGGCGCGTGCAGCGCGTGGCGCGTTGGCTGGCCGTGGCGCTGACACTGGCGGTGCCGCTGGCCTTGTGGATCGGTGGCGCGCAGCCCTTCGCGGTGGGCCTGGTGCCGGCCCCATGGGACAAGCTCGCCCACATGGCGGTCTACGCCGTGCTGTCGTGCGCGATCGGCTTCGCCAGCGGCCGCCGCGGGGTGTCGGCGATGGTCATTGGTTTCACGGGCGCGCTGCTCGTGGGCGTGCTCGACGAGGCCAGCCAGATGCGCCTGCCCGGGCGCAGCGCCGACATCGACGACCTGGTGGCCGACGCGGTGGGCGCGGCGCTGGGCACCACGGTGCTCGCGGTGCGCATTCGCCTGCGGGAGTGGGTGGCGTCGCATACGGCTCAGTAATGGTTCAGCACCGAGCCCACGAGGGCCACGCCGGTGTCCTGCAGGCGGCGCGAGAGATCGCCCAGGCCGCCGAGCGGGCTGCGGTGGCGGCGCGCGACCAGCAGGGCCGCGCCGGTGCGCGCGGCGATGATCTCCGCGTCGGCGAAGCGCTCGCTCGCGGGCGTGTCGATCAGCACCACGTCGTGGTTCTGGCTCACCTGCTGCAGCAGCGCGCCGAAGCTGGGCATGCCCACCAGCTCCTGCGGGTTCGGTGGCGCGGCGCCGGCCGGCAGCACGCGCAGGCCGGGCAGGCCCGGCACCGACTCGATCACCTCCAGCCCGGCGCGCCCGGCCAGGATGCCGGCCAGGCCCGCGCTGTGGCCGGTGGTGTGGAACATCCTGGCCTGGTGCGGCTCGCGCAGGTTGGCGTCGATCAGCAGCGTGCGCTGGCCCTGCTGCGAGAACACCACCGCCAGGTTGGCCGCGATGAAGCTGCGGCCATCGCGCGGGCGCTGGCTCACCACGGTGAGCAGGCGGCGGCGCCGGTCGTCGTTGAACCAGCGCAGCATGAGCTGGCCGCGCAGCGCGCGCATTTCTTCCGAGGCGCGTGAGAAGGGCTTGAATGCCGTGACCAGCTCGCGGCTGAGCGGCGCGTCCTCGTCCTGCAGGTAGCCGTAGTTGAACTGGGTCGAGAGCGCGGCGTCGAGGTCGGCGCGGTCGAGCAGCTTGAGCGCGATGGCGGCTTCGCCGAAGGGTTCGTCGTGGCTGGCCTGGCGGGCGACCACGCGCACCACGTCGGCCGGCAGCAGCAGGCCGCGCGCGACCAGGATGTCGCCGATGGCGCCCTGCGGCTTGAAGTCCAGCGGGGCGTTCATGCGCGGGCTCCGGCGGTGGGTTTCATCATGCCGCCGGCCGGGCCGATGCTGCCCAGCGGCACCACGTCGCGCAGGGCGCGCAGGTCGTCGGCCGAGCGCACCCGGCGGTTGGCGAATTCGAGCGCCAGGGCCAGCATCACGCCGAGCAGGCCGCCGAGGAACATGGCGATCGCGATGTTGAGCTTGACGCGTGGGCCCGAGGGGAAGGTGGGCGCGATCGCCGGGTTGAGCACCGCGATGTTGGTCTGGCTGGTCTGGCTCTCGATGCTGCTCTGCGAGGCGCGCAGGCTCACGGACTCGAACACGCGCTGGGCCGACTCGATGTCGCGCCGCAGCACCGCGATCTGGTCGCGCTGCTTGTTGAGTTCGAGCACGCGGTCCTTCTGCTGGTTCAGGGCCGCCTGCAGCTGGGCCTCGCGCTGGCGGTTCACCTGGTAGGTGGTGGTGATGGCGCTGGTGATCTGGCGCGTCTCGGCATCGAGCTGGGCCTTGAGCGTGGCGAGCTCCGATTCGTAGCGCAGCGTCTGCGGGTGGTTCCTGCCCAGGTTCACGCCGGTTTCGGTCAGGCGCGCCTCGAGGCGGGCGATGTCGCCCTTGAGGCCGTTGACCAGCGGGCTCTGCATGACCTCGGCCACGGTGTCGGCGTCGCTGCGCTGGCGCTTGCTCTGGCTGTCGGTGGTGGCGGCCTGGATGGAGGTGAGCTGGCTGCTGGTCTCGTTGAGCTTGGCGGTCTCGAAGTCCACGCGCTCGTCGGTGGAGGTGATGCCGTTGACCTGCTGGAAGTCCGACAAGGCCTTCTGCGCGGCTTCGAGCCGCTCGCGCGCCGAGCGGGTCTGGGCGTCGAAGAAACCCGCGTAGCTGCGCGCCGGGTCCACGCGCAGTTCCAGGTTGACCTCCACATAGGCGCGCGCGAAGGCGTTGGCCACCAGCGCCGCGAAGTTGGGGTCGGCGCCCATGTACTCGATGCTGATCACGTTGCTCTCGCGCGAGGGCTTCACGTCCAGGTTGCGCTGCAGCAGCGCCGAGAGCCAGTCGGTGATCTGGCCCCGGCCTTCGGTGGCTTCACGCCATTGCGATTGCACCGCCGCGCTGCTGTCCAGCCGCAGCGCGCTGACCACGCGCTTGGCGACGCGGTCGCTCTTGATGATGTCCACCTGCGTGGCCATGTAGCCGGGCGCCATCAGGCCCGCCAGGGTCTGGCCGCTCACCGGGTCGGGTGACTTCACGTCCAGCACCACGGCGGCGGAAGCGGTGTACTGCTTGTCAGCCATCAGCGTCACGGTGGCGACGGCCGCCACCACGAGCACGAAGGTGAGGAAGACCACGAGCCAGCGCGCGCGCAGCACGGTCAGAAGTTGTTGGGGCGTCATGGGGTTCGCTCAGAACAGGCTCTCGCGCACGTAGAGCACGTCGTTGGACCGGACCGGGTCATTCATCTCGGGCGCCAGGGTCTGCACGCTGCCGTCGTCCTGCTGGCGGTGCAGCTCCAGGCGGCTGCGCGAGCCGCGCGCGGTCGGGCCACCGGCCTGCGCCAGCGCCTGCATCACCGTCATGCCGCGTTCGATGCGGAACGAGCCCGGCCGCTGGGCCTCGCCGTACACGTAGAACACCGGCGCGCGGTGCACGTAGATCACGTCGCCGCTGCCCAGCACGATGTCGTCCGCGCGGTTCTCGCGCAGGAACAGCGAGGGCAGGTCGATGGTCTTGCGAAAGGCCTGGCCGTCGCGCTGGCCGGTGACGATGACCACGTCGTCGCCGCCGGGCGTGGTGCCGCCGGCGTTGGCGAGCATGTCGCTCAGGCGGGTGCCGGCGGTCTCCAGCGGGAAGCGGCCGGGCCGGCCCACCTGGCCGAGCACCGAGACCTGGCTGCCGCGGATCTGCGTGAGCAGCAGCGTGACCTGCGGGTTCTGCAGGAAGCCGCCGCTCTGCAGCGCATCGGCGATCTTCTTCTCGGCCGCGCTCACCGACAGGCCGCCCAGGCGCACCGCGCCGATGAGGGGGAAAGAGATCGTGCCGCTCTCGGTGATGCGCGTCTCCAGCGCGAGGTCCGGGTTCTGGAACACCTGGACGCGCACCGTGTCGCCCGCGGCCAGCGGGTAGTCGACCGGGCCGGTCTGGGCCTGCGCCGTGGCGCCGAAGCAGGCGGCCACGGCCAGCAGGCAGGCACTGAGCAGCGCGCGCGTGCTCACTTCAGACCTTGCAGGCCGCGTTCGATGGCGCCCTGGTCTTCACCGGCCGCGGGCGCCACCTTGTCGTCGGCGGCCAGCGGCGTGGTGAGCGCGGGGCCGTTCGCGGCGGCCGCGTCGGGCTTGTCGGCGCCCGGGGTGGCGCGGGCGGGCGCTTCGAAGCCACCGAGGTAGGTGACGGTGGTGGCTTCGCGCAGGCGCTTGAGTTCGCTGTTCACGAGCTCGGTGGAGCGGCGGTTGCCCAGGAACTTCTCGATGCCCGGCGTGGCCGCGGTCTCGCCCACCGGGATCTGCTGCGACGAGGCCACGCGCAGGAAGGTGGCGGCGTCGCCGTTCTTCACCACCAGGCTCTGGCCGTCCTTGAGCGCGTGCAGGCGCGGCAGCAGCTCCAGCGGCACCTGCTCGGCCGTGCGCGTGGCGCTGCCGCCGCCGAACTGCACGTTGCGCGCGCGCAGCATGCTGGCCACCTCGTCGATGGGCCGGGCCTGCGTGGCCATGCTGGTCAGGTCTTTCAACACCTCGGTGGCCACCGGCACGCGGATTTCCTGCAGGTTGAACACGCGGCGTTCCGAGAACAGGGCCGGGTGGGTGTCGTAGTAGCCCTTCACCTCTTCGGGCGTGGGCTTGGGCATGGCGCCGGTGAGCTGCTGCAGGTAGGCGCGCGCCAGCACCTCGCGGCGCGCGGCCTCGAGCTGGGCCACCACGTCGGGCGAGCGGTGCAGCTTGTTCTCGGTGGCCTGGTCCACCGCCAGCTGCTGGTCGATCAGGCGTTCGAGCACCTGCTGGCTGGCCGCCTGCACGGCTTCCTTGGAGGCGTTGGCCATCGGCGTGCGGGCGAGCACCTGGTTGATCTGGTGCACGGAGATCTCGTTGGAGCCGACCTTGGCGGCCACCTGCGTGGCCTGCGTGCCTTCGTCCTTGGCGCCGCACGCGCTCAAGGCCAGCGTGAGCAGCACAGCCAGCGCGGTCAGGCGGGGCGCGGTGGGGGAGGGGAATCTGCGGGTGGTCATGGCC
>NZ_JBYTAE010000034.1:0-53625 GCF_058787875.1 Hydrogenophaga sp. FW305-3-2-15-A-LB1
ATGGCGGTCTCCTTGGTAGGTGGATGGGACCTCCATCGTGACCGAAAAAGACTCAGGAGGCGTCCATGCCATCCTCGGGGAGTGAGGCCGGGAAGGCCTTCCTGCTGCATGTCGCCGCCGGCCGGAACGATGTCGCCGGCATCCGTCGGCTGTTGGCCGAGGGCGCGCCGATCGACGCGCGCGACGGGAGTGGCGCGACCGCGCTGCTGGTCGCCACCCATGCCAACCACGTCGAGGCGGCCCGCGCCTTGATCGAGGCCGGCGCCGACGTCAATGCCAAGGACGGCATCAACGACAGCCCTTATCTCTACGCGGGAGCCCGGGGCCACCTGGCCATCCTGAAGATGACGCTGTCGCACGGCGCCGATCTCAAGAGCACCAACCGCTACGGCGGCACCGCGCTCATCCCGGCGGCCGAGCGCGGCCATGTGGAGACGGTGCGCGCGCTGATCGAGGCGGGTGTCGCGGTCGACCACGTCAACCGGCTCGGCTGGACCGCGCTGCTGGAGGCCATCATCCTGGGCGACGGCGGCGAGCGCCACCAGCAGATCGTGGGCCTGCTCGTGAAGGCCGGCGCCAATGTCAACCTGGCGGACAAGGACGGCGTCACGCCGCTGCGTCATGCCCGCACCAAGGGCCAGAAGCCGATCGAAGCGATGCTGCTGGCCGCCCACGCGCGCTGAAGCCCCATGAGCGACACAGACACCCACTTCCTGCACCAGGCCATCGAACTGGCGCGCGACAACATGGCCCAGGGCGGCCGCCCGTTCGGCGCGGTGGTGGTGCGCGGTGGCGAGGTGTTGGCCACCGGCGTCAACGAGATCCTGGCCACCCACGACCCGACGGCCCACGCGGAGATGTCGGCCCTTCGCGCCGCCAGCCGCCGGCTCGGATCGCCCGACCTGAGCGGCTGCGCTGTCTACGCCAGCGGCCACCCCTGCCCCATGTGCCTGGCGGCGATGCGGCTGGCCGGCGTGGTGCGGGTCGCCTACGCCTATTCGAACGAGGAAGGCGCGCCGTTCGGGCTGTCCACGGCGGCGATCTACGAAGACCTCGCCAAGCCCTTGGCCGAGCAGTCCATGCACATTCGCCACCTGCCGGTGCCGCGCCCTGATCTGTACGCGCAATGGGCGCAGGCGCAGGCACGGAACCGGAAGGCCTAGGCCCGTGAAGGTGAACGTCCGCTGGCTGCTGGTCGCGGTGGCCCTGATCGCGCTCAACCTGCGGCCCTTCATCGCGGGCATCGGGCCGCTGGCGGCCGACATCGGCCGGCACACCGGGCTCGGTCTGAAGGGGATGTCGCTGCTGACCCTGGTGCCGATGCTGCTGATGGGCGTGTTCGCCTTCGCGGGCCCCTGGCTGCAGACCCGCATCGGAGCGCGGCGCGCCGTGGTGGCCGCGCTGATCCTGCTGGTGCTGGGCTCCATGCTTCGCCTGTTCACGCAGAACGGCTGGCAGCTGGTGGGCACCGCCGCCCTGCTGGGCTTGGGTGCGGCGGTGGTGCAGGCGCTGCTGCCCGGCGTCGTCAAGCGGCAGTTTCCGCGCCATGTCGGTGTGGTGATGGGCCTGTACTCGGCGATGCTGATGGGCGGTGGCGCGCTCGGCGCGCAGGTCGCGCCGCTGGTGGCGGCGGCCAGCGGCAACTGGCACCTGGGCCTGGCCTGGATGGCCGTGCCCGCGCTGCTCGCCGTGGCGCTGGCAGCGCGCAGCCTGCCGCCCGACGCCCCGGGCCGCCAGGACACCCTGGCCGTGACGGCCTACCTGCGGCGGCCGCGCGTCTGGCTGCTGATGCTGTGTTTCGGCCTGGTCAACGGTGGTTATTCGACCGTCGTGGCCTGGCTGGCACCGTTCTTTCAGGAGCATGGCTGGAGCGCTGCCGGCAGCGGCACGCTGCTGGCCGTGCTGGCGCTGAGCCAGGCGCTGGCGGCCCTGGGCCTGCCGATGCTGGCCGGCCGGCGCGAAGACCGCCGGCCCTGGCTGTGGTTCACGCTGGCCCTGCAGGCCATCGGCTTCGCTGCGCTGGCGCTGTGGCCCGATGCGGCGCCTCTGGCCTGGGTGGTGCTGCTGGGCACGGGGCTGGGGGGCTGCTTCGCGCTGTCCTTGATCGTGGCGCTGGAGCACCTGTCCGATCCCGGGCAGGCGGGGGCGCTGTCGGCGCTGATGCAGGGCGGCGGCTTCCTGATCGCCGCGATACCGCCCTGGATCATCGCCTTGCTGCGCGACGCGACGGGAGGCTTTCGCGCCGGCTGGCTGATGCACCTGGCCTGCGTGGCCATCGTCGCGCTGCTGTACGGGCGCGTGGCCCCGGCCAGTTACCCGGGCGCGATCCGCCTGGTGCCGCGCGCCACCTGAGTGCCGGCCCCGCTCGCGCTACGATCCGCAGCGCATGCCCACCACTTCCGCCCTACACCACACCGCCACCGACTGGGGCATCGTCGCGGTCTTCGCCGTCGTCTACCTGGGCATGTTCCTGGGTGGCCTGCCGCGCCTGAAGCTGGACCGCTCGGGCGTGGCCCTGCTCGGCGCCATCGCGGTCATCGGCCTGAGCGGCCTGCCGGTGGAGGACGCGGCGCGCTCGGTGGACCTGCCCACCATCGTGCTGCTGTTCGCGTTCATGGTGGTCTCGGCGCAGATGCGCCTGGGCGGTTTCTATGGTGCGGTGACGCGGCGGGTGGGCGCGCTGCCGCTGTCGCGCAACGGCCTGCTGGCCGCGCTGATCGTGGTCTCGGGCGCGCTCTCGGCGGTGTTCTCCAACGACATCATCTGCCTGGCCATGACGCCGGTGGTGGCGCGGCTGTGCCTGCAGCGTGGCATCAACCCGCTGCCCTTCCTCATCGGCCTGGCCTGCGCGGCCAACATCGGCTCGGCCGCCACGCTGATCGGCAACCCGCAGAACATGCTGATCGGCTCGGTGCTGCAGCTGCCCTTTGGCGGTTATGTGCGGCAGGCGCTGGCGCCGGTGCTGATCAGCCTGCTGCTGTTGTGGCTCTGGCTCGCGTTCGGGCCCGGTGCGCGCACCGCGTCCGCCCCCGAGGCCGCCGGCCGGCCTTTCGCGGCCATGGCCGAAGCGCCGCCCGAAGAGCCCGCCTTCGATGCCTGGCAGACCACCAAGGGCCTGCTGGTGGCGGGCGCGCTGATGCTGATCTTCCTGTTCACCGACTGGCCACGCGACGTGGCGGCCCTGGTGGGCGCGGGCCTGTTGCTGCTCAGCCGGCGGCTGCACTCCTCGCACGTGCTGGGCCTGATCGACTGGCCGCTGCTGCTGCTGTTCATGGGCCTGTTCGTGGTCAACCACGCGTTCGAGACCACCGGCCTGGCCGCGCAGGCGGTGGCCTGGCTGGGCACGCAGGGCGTGCACCTGGCCGAGCCGGGGCCCTTGCTGGTGGTGAGCGCCGTGCTGTCCAACCTGGTGTCCAACGTGCCGGCGGTGATGCTGCTGCTGCCGCACCTGGGCGGCAGCGGCGCGCAGGCCGGCGCGATGCTCGCGCTGGTGACCACCTTCGCGGGCAACCTGCTGCTGGTGGGCTCGATCGCCAACCTGATCGTGGCCGACCTGGCGCGCCAGCAAGGCATCGTGATCGACTGGAAACGCCACGCGGTCACCGGCATTCCGGTGACGCTGCTCACGCTGGCCGTGGTGTGGGGCTGGATGCGCTTTGTCGCCTAGCGCGCCTCAGCGTTGCGCGCTCAGCGTGCGCAGGTCGTCTTCGTAGCCCTTGAGCACGCGCACGGCGTTGGCGCGCTGCTCGGCCGTGGTGGCGTTGTGCAGCGTGGCGAACTGGGCGCAGCCCTGGCGCACGAGGGCCTGGTTGTAGGCGTGGTAGCTGGGCTCGGGCGATTGGCGGATGCGCGCGATGTGCTCGCGCACCAGCTGCTCGGCCTTGGCGGGCGTGGCCTGCGCGTCGCGGATCGTCTGCAGCAGGTCGGCCTGGCGGCGCAGGCGCTCGGCCTGGGTGCGTTGCGGGTCGAAGGGCGACTGCTGCAGCCAGTCCCGCAGGAGGTCGCGCTGTGCCGGACTGAGCTTGCCGTAGAACGATTCGCTGCGCTCGACGGCCTTGTCCAGCCGCTTGTTCAGGCGCTGTTGGGGGCTGCCCCGCAGGAAGTCCTTTTCAAAGTCCTCGTTGCTTTCGGCCTGCTGTTTCTTCAGGTTCTCCAGCTGCTCCGGGGTCAGCTGCAGGGCCAGGCGCGCGAACGGTTCCACCGTCTCGGCCGCGGCCCGCTCCAGCCGCTGGCGGATGTCCTCGAACTGCGCGCAGGCCTGCGCGGGCGAGACCTGGTCCACCGCCATCGTCTGCCACTGGCGCAGCAGGCTGGCGTAGGCGGGCAGCTCCTGGCGGCGGTGCCACTGGAAGAAGGCCTTGAGGTCTTCGCGCGTCTGCGCGGTCTGCGTGTCCGTCAGGTCCACGTGGCGGTCGATCCACCAGTAGCTCAGGGTGGGCGCCTGGTTGTAGGCCAAGCGCGTGGCGGTGCAGGCAACAAGGAGGATTGCCAGCGTCACCAGTGCGCCAAGGCGCAGCGCACGGCGGGCGATAATGCCCGGCTGGTGATGGCCGGCAAGAACGCCGTGCAACCCGTCTCTGCAAGAGGTGTTCATGTCGTTCCCTGTGGATGTGGTGGTGATGGCGGCCGGCAAAGGCACGCGGATGAAAAGCCTTCGGCCCAAAGTGTTGCACCGTTTGGGCGGGCGTGCACTGGCCCAGCATGTGATCGACTGTGCAGCGCGGTTGTCCGCGCGATCGGTGGTGGTGATCACCGGCCACGGCGCCGAGCAGGTCGAGGCCGGCCTCACGACCCCCGTGGCAACCGGCGACAGCGCCGCCCCGAAACTGCGCTTCGTGCGCCAGGAGCCCCAGCTGGGCACCGGCCACGCGGTGCAGCAGGCCGTGCCCGTGCTGGCCGACGACGGCGTGGTGCTGATCCTCAATGGCGATGTGCCCTTGATCGGACAGGCCACGCTGGAGACCTTGCTGCAGGCCTGCGACGGGCAGCACCTCGCGCTGCTGAGCGTGGACACGGGTGGCGACGCCACCGGTTACGGCCGGATCGTGCGCGCCCTCGATGCGGACCGCTCGGTGCATGCCATCGTGGAACACAAGGACGCCAACGAGGCGCAGCGGCGCATCACCGAGTGGTACAGCGGCGTCATGGCCGCGCCCGCCGCCCTGCTCAAGCCCCTGCTTCAGGGTCTGACCAACGACAACAGCCAGCGCGAGTACTACCTCACCGACGTGGTCAAACATGCCGTGGCGCAAGGCCTGGTGGTGCGTGCCGTGACCACGGGCGATGAGGTCGAGGTGGCGGGCGTGAACAGCCCGGTGCAGCTGGCCGAGCTGGAGCGCGCCTACCAGCGCCGCCTGGCCGATGCCCTGATGGAGCAGGGCGTGCGCCTGGCCGACCCGGCGCGGCTGGACGTGCGCGGCGAACTGCTCTGCGGCCAGGACGTGGAGATCGACGTCAACTGCGTGTTCGAAGGCCGCGTGAAACTCGGCGACGGCGTGCGCATCGGCGCGAACTGCGTGATCGCCAACGCCGCCATCGACGCGGGCGCGGTGATCCATCCTTTCACCCACATCGACGGCGAGAAGCTGGGCGTGTCGGTCGGGCGCGGCGCGCTGGTGGGGCCGTTCGCGCGGCTGCGCCCGGGCGCGCAGCTGGGCGAAGAGGTGCACATCGGCAACTTCGTGGAAGTGAAGAACAGCACCCTCGCCGCCGGCGCCAAGGCCAACCACCTGGCCTACCTGGGCGACGCCACCGTGGGCGAGCGGGTGAACTACGGCGCGGGCAGCATCACCGCCAACTACGACGGCGCCAACAAGCACCGCACGGTGATCGAGGCCGACGTGCACGTGGGCAGCAACTGCGTGCTGGTGGCGCCGATCACCATCGGCGCGGGGGGCACGGTGGGTGGGGGCTCCACCCTCACCAAGAGCACGCCGCCCGGCGCGCTCGCGGTCGCGCGCGGCAAGCAGATGGTGCTGGACGGCTGGCAGCGCCCGACCAAGAAGAAAAGCTAGGAGCGAAGGGCTTTCGTCCAGAGCACCCGCAGAACCGGCTTTGCCGGGCTGCCAGGTGCGCCCCCTTGAGGGGGACGCGCGCAGCGCGGCGGGGGTGTTTCTCTACCTCCCGCGCACGTCTTGTGAACTGCCGTCGAAGCGGCTGTCGCCGCGCTCGTGGCTGTCAAAGCCGCTGTTGCCGTTGAGCCGGGCCTCGTCGAAACCGCGGCGGCCATTGCGGTTGAGGTCCATCAGCCCGCTCATGCCCATGATTTCCGATTCGCGGAAGCCGGTGTTGCCGTGCTGCTGGTCGAAACCGGAGAACTGGCTTTCCAGCTGCTGGCGCGCGTTCTCGCGCCGTTCTTCGCGGCTCCTGGGCTTGGGCAGTTCCGCCAGGTTGAGCTGGGCCCGGAAATCGGCCGGCGAAGGCATGCGGTGAATGCCGTTCTTGAGGAACACGAAACGCACGCCCGCTGTCTTGAGGATGCGGTTCTTGATCTTGACCTTGAGGGCCTTGGCCTTGGCATCGCTCAGGTGGTGTTGCTCCACGTCGAACGCAAAGCTGGGGCGACCGTCCGGGCCGCAGACCACGAAGTCCACCTTCTGCTCGTACAGCCGCTCCTCGGCGCGCCTGCGGTCGGCCGCGCGCCGCACCGTCAGCATGTCCTTGAGCATCATGTTGGGCAGCACGATCTGGCCCGGAAAGGTGTCCTGCAGGTAGTCCAGCATGTGGGCCTGCTCGGCCGTGAGGATGCGCTCCGGTGAGTACCGGTCGTCGCGGCCGGACGACTCGCGGCGCCTGAGGCGGCGGACCGCCCAGACGCACAGCGCCAGCACCACCAGGGCGGCGGCGCCGAGCAGCGCGATCGTCACAACATCCATGCAAGCTCCTTGAACCCGAGCGGATCGGGAGATGGGATTTTAGGAGCGTGTTACAGGTGCCCTGGGCCGTCAACCGCTCAGGACCGATGTGAGGTCCTTTTTTGTGCGGTTTGCATCAATATCCGGCCCGACGTGGTTTACGAAGGTATTCAATTGCCCCCGCCACTGCGCCCCCGGCCCAGCGGCAGCCGGGGATCGAACTTGGCGCGCTTGAGGCTGAAGAAGGCCTTGATGTTGCGCACGTTGGCGTCGCTGGTGAACAGCTGCTGGGCCAGCGCGAGGTAGGCCGGCATGTCCACACAGTGCACCACCAGCATGAAATCGGGCCCCGGGCTCACGCGGTAACACTGCTGCACCTCGGGCGTGGGCAGCACGCGGGCCTCGAAGGCGTCCAGGTGCTCCGCGCCCTGGCGCTCCAGGGTGATTTCCACCAGCGCGGTGAGGCCATGCCCCAGCAGCGGGGCGAGCCGGTCGGCGCTGAGCAAGGCCACCTCGCGCTCGATCAGCCCGAGCTGGCGCAGCCGTTTGACGCGCCTCAGGCTGGTGGGCGGCGAGAGGTGGGCCAGCTCGGCCAGCGCCTGGTTGCTGCGCGAGGCATCCGCCTGCAGCAGCTCCAGCAGCCGCAGATCGGCTTCGTCGATGTCGATCGGTTCCATAGAATCGAGTTTGGTGAAATATTTGACGGTTTTTATGGTGTTCAGAAATTATCAGCCGTCTGTGGTCATTATTTGATCATTAATTTCTTGGTGCCGTGTTTAGCATCACGCATCCCATTTTTCAGGAGCGAGTATGTGCGGCATCGTGGCAGGGGTTTCCGGGCGTGACATCGTGCCCGTGCTGGTTCAGGGCCTGCAGCGGCTGGAGTACCGCGGTTACGACTCCTGCGGTGTGGCCGTGCACAGCGGCGGCCTGCAGCGCGCGCGCAGCACGTCGCGCGTGGCCGAACTCGCGCAGCAGGTGCAGCAGGAGTCCATCGGCAGCGGCACCGGCATCGCCCACACCCGCTGGGCCACCCACGGCGCCCCGGCGGTGCACAACGCCCATCCCCATTTCAGCCACGGTCCTGGCACCGTCGCGGGCGCGGCCGGCCGCGTGGCCCTGGTGCACAACGGCATCATCGAAAACCACGACGAACTGCGCGCCGCCCTGCAGGCCAAGGGCTACGTGTTCGAGAGCCAGACCGACACCGAAGTCATCGCCCACCTGATCGACTCGCTCTACGAAGGTGACGTGTTCGCCGCGCTGCAGGGCGCGGTGTCGCAATTGCACGGCGCCTACGCGCTGGCCGTGTTCCACAAGGACGAGCCGCACCGCGTGGTCGGCGCGCGCGCCGGCTCACCCCTGGTGCTCGGCGTGGGGCAGGGCGGGGCGGAACACTTCCTCGCCAGCGACGCCATGGCCCTGGCGGGCGTGACCGACCAGATCGTGTACCTGGAGGAAGGTGACCTCGTCGACCTGCAGCTGGGCCGCTACTGGGTACTCGACAGCGCAGGCCGCGCCCTGAGCGCCGTGCAGCGCCCGGTGAAGACCGTGCAGGCCCACAGCGGCGCGGCCGAACTCGGCCCGTACCGCCACTACATGCAGAAGGAAATCTTCGAGCAGCCGCGCGCGATCGGCGACACGCTCGAAGGCCTGGAGGGCATCACGCCCGAGCTGTTCGGCGACGGCGCGTACAGCGTGTTCAAAGAGATCGACAACGTGCTCATCCTGGCCTGCGGCACCAGCTACTACAGCGGCTGCACCGCCAAGTACTGGCTGGAGGAGATTGCGAAGATTCCCACGCAGGTGGAAGTGGCGAGCGAGTACCGCTACCGCACCAGCGTGCCCAACCCGCGCACCCTGGTGGTGACCATCACGCAAAGCGGCGAGACGGCGGACACGCTGGCCGCGCTGCGCCACGCGCAAAGCCTGGGCATGAAGCACACGCTGACGGTGTGCAACGTGGCCACCTCGGCGATGGTGCGCGAATGCGAGCTGGCCTACATCACCCGCGCGGGGGTGGAGATCGGTGTCGCGTCCACGAAGGCCTTCACCACGCAGCTGGCCGGGCTGTTCCTGCTCACGCTGGCGCTGGCGCAATCGCGCGGGCACCTGAGCGAAGAAGCCGAAGCCGAGCACCTCAAGGCCATGCGCCACCTGCCGGTGGCCCTGCAGGCCGTGCTCGCGCTCGAGCCGCAGGTGATCAGCTGGGCCGAAGACTTCGCGCGCATGGACAACGCGCTGTTCCTGGGCCGGGGCCTGCATTACCCGATCGCGCTCGAAGGCGCGCTCAAGCTCAAGGAGATCAGCTACATCCACGCCGAGGCCTACCCGGCCGGCGAGCTCAAGCACGGCCCGCTGGCGCTGGTGACGGCGGCGATGCCCGTGGTGACGGTGGCGCCCAACAACGCGCTGCTGGAAAAGCTCAAGAGCAACATGCAGGAAGTGCGCGCGCGTGGCGGGGTGCTGTATGTGCTGGCCGATGCCGACACCCGCATCGCCAGCAGCGAGGGCATCCACGTCATCCGCATGCCCGAGCACTACGGCGCGCTGAGTCCCTTGCTGCACGTGGTGCCGCTGCAGATGCTCGCGTACCACACGGCACTGGCCAAGGGCACGGACGTGGACAAGCCGCGCAACCTGGCGAAGAGTGTGACGGTGGAGTGAGGGGTTTGGAATTGGGTGTGTGGCTGTTCTGACCAAATAAAGTCGAAAACAGATTAATAAAGTCGAAAACTCGCTAATAAAGTTGAAAACTAGTCGGTGATCCTCACTCACTATGGCTCGGCATGCAGCGATCTCGGTCGGTCCGCGCCGTGCGTCGTAAGACGTGTCATCAGTGAATTCCGGTCATCGAGCCAAGAGCCGACACAAGGTTCGACCGACCGGTCTGGGGGCTGAACCGGCCGCTCGTTGCGTGCATGCTGGCGAGCCGACTTCAACATCAGCGAATGTTTGCTTACCTCCGCAGTTCAATTACTGCCGAACGCGAGCGACGCCAAGTTCGAGGCGGACAGGCCTCACGATGCGCTGCTCCGCCACCTAATTCCTGGGTGGCTGAATGAGCCGTCGTGACCTCGGGCCGGCAGCTTTCAATCCCGTTCTTTGAGTTGGGGCCCTTGGCTGAGAGCTGGGATCGGGTAAGCAGCAAACACGTCAGCCCGCGCTGGGCGGCTGAGACTTCAGAGCGTCCTGACCCTTCTGCATCACCTCTACCAAGCACTTCTTGAGCGCGACGAGCGAATCTGGCTTATCGCGGTCGAGCTCGTCCATGCCTAGCACCATTGGGGCGACCTCGGCAGCGGCTGCATCCAAACCGGCACCCTATCTCAACAAGATGGCTAGCTTGTCGGCCGGATTCTCGCAAGCCGGCCTGTGAGGCGCCGGCCGGCCCAGGTGGCTCAGAACTCCAGCACTGAGTGACGCCCAAGAACTCATGGGCCGTGTGCATGTAACGAAAAGTTATCGCATACTGGGCCGGTGGAAAACTGCCGCCGTCGGTACAGCCTTGCGGGTCATCTCAACCCGCTACCCCCGACAGCTTCCGATTTCCGGCTCATCTTGCGACTTAGTCATGCGAGGGGGCATTCCCCTGAAACCATAGGGGGGGTGTTCGCATGACCAACGGAAAACAACGATGCACACACGAGAACCTGACGCGGCCGTAGAGGCCCTCGATGACCGCGCCTTGCTGGCCAGGCTGGCGCGTACGGACTGGGAGCATGACCCACTGTTCATCGCTGATGAGCAGGTCTTTCGCATGTTCGGGCGCGCTCGGGATGCTGGAAACACCAGCCGAACGGGGATGCTTTCAAGGGTGCTGTCGCGGCGCCTGCTGGGCCTCGCCAAGGGCTTCGCAGTGCGCAGCGGCATCTACCCCCGGAACATCGGAAACATCGACCAGGCCGCGGAAGAGCTGTCGCAGTACGTCTGGGAGTGCCTTGTCACTCGGCCAGGCGACGCGGCGCATGCTGAAAAACTGTTCGGGCAGCTGTTTAAACGCCGCGCGCTCGATTTTCAGCGCCGTCTGCTGGCCAAGAAGCGCAACCTCCAAGACAGCCTGGATGCCATGGAACGCTCAGACGAGGACGAAGACCCCGACAAGACCATTCGCAAGGTCTCTGCGCTGCGCCAGCACGATACGCCGGCTGACGCCCTTGCCGCTCGGCAATGGCACGCGGAAGTTGCTAAGCGGCTCCAAGCTGTGCTGACCAAGCAAGAGCACTACGTCTATACGATGCTTTTCGTCGAAGACATGCCGGTCAAGGACATTGCAGCTGCGCTTGGAGTCACCCCTCGAACCGTCAACACCTATAAGAACACCGCCCTCGACAAAGTCGCAGGGATGCGGAAGGAGTTCATGCAATGACATCGCCCACCCGTAGGCTGTCGCTCGAGGAAGTTCTGGACGAGTTCTTCTTCTCCGCCGACAAGCCGTCGCCCGCCATGGTTCTTCGCGCCTGCGAAGCCCATCCTCAATATCGCGAGGACATCCTCGAGTTTGCAGCCCTTTGGACAGCACACGATGCCTCATCCGAGACCTCAGCTGCAGAGATCGCCAACATCTCTGAGGAGTCTGTCTCGCGCCTGCAGAGCTTTGTGCTCAACCGGCTCCATGAACTGGACAACGGTGCTGGGACAAACTCACAAGCTGAAGCTGCACGCAGAGCCATCGATTTGCTCGCCGGGAAACGCCTCAAGCAAGCCGCCGCTGCCGCGGGCCTGGGCGCTTCTGCGCTGCTGTTAACGAAGGTCCTCACAAAAAGCATCGTCGACGTTCCTATCAAGGTGCTGAGTGACTTGGCTGCGCATCTAGATGTTTCGCCTGGCGGGCTCAAAAGATGCTTGGGACCAGAACTGGCAGGGACGAAGAGCTATCGGTCGAAAGCCCCGCCAAACACTTCGTCTCAAGAAACCTGGAAAGCCGCGGTCCAGTCCCTGTCGGTCAGCGACGAAGAGAAGCGACGATTGCTCGCGCTACAGCAGCTCAAGGAGGGCGACTCTTGACCCCATTCCATAGAGCTAGAGAAGCTGCGAGGCAGCTGAGGCACCAGCTGTTCGGCGACGAGGCGTCGTCCGGTATGCCATCGAAGCAAGTCATCGAAGCCACCGAAGACGCTGAGGACTTCGACATCTCGGATGCTGCACCTGACGACGAGGCTCTAGGAACCGCTGATGCTGTTTTGGTTCGCAAATTCCGGCAAATCGTCGTGCGCAACGACGTGCCGAGCGGGGAACGGGCGTTTCTCGTCGCACATGAATTCGGGCATTGGAAGCTTCATGACGAAGGTCACGAGGGTTGCCACAAGGTCGTCGTTTCGACCTTGAAGCCAGAGGACGGTGATACATTCGGTTCCCAGAAAGTCGAGGCCTACGGCGCTCGAGAACGCGCCGAATTGCAGGCGAACATCTTCGCCAGAGAGCTACTGCTTCCGCGCACGGTGGCACGCGGCCTGTTCCTCAGCGGGAAAAACGCGACGCAGCTGGCGCAAGAATTGGACCTCCCCTTAGAGCTGGTTCGACAACAGCTGCTCGACGGATTGCTTCTTCCCGAACCCGCTACGCCCGGTGAGGAGCAGTCCCAGCCCATCACACCGACCAAAGAACAGCTCGCCGCTGCCACATCCTCTGCGACGACCTCATTGGTCGTGGCCGGGCCAGGGACTGGAAAGACGGCCACGCTCCTCATGAGGGTGCAGCACCTGCTCGCCAAGGGGGCCAAACCCGAGGAACTGCTACTGCTCACGTTTTCAAATCGGGCTGCCCGAGAGCTCATTGACCGATTGCAGCAGATGGGCGTCCCGAATGCTCATGACATCTGGGTCGGCACGTTTCACGCTTTTGGCCTGGAGTTCCTGCGCAAGAACCACGACCAGTTCGGCCTCCAAGCCCGCTTTGGCGTCGCCGACAAAATGGCTCAGATTGCGATCATCGAGCCACACATCTACGGACTCGGCCTAACCGCATTCAATCCCCTTGGCGATCCGCTTGACTGGCTAAAGGAAGTCACCTCGGCCATCCAGCGAGCCAAAGACGAGCTTGCGGATGCGACTGAGTTTGCCGATGCGGTGGACCGGTCGGCTCTCGACACTTCGGATGAGGTGCTGGCCAAGCAATACGACGTCGCCAAGCTGTACAGGTGCTATGAGTCGAAGATTCAATCAAACGGCAACCTCGTCGACATGGGAGACCTCGTCATGCTCCCTGCCATTGCACTGACGAAAGACTTTGCCAAGTACACCGCAAGTGCCGGTCGGTTCAAGCACATCCTTGTCGATGAGTACCAGGACGTGAACCGGGCAAGCGCCCAGCTCGTGAAGGCGCTTGCCGCTCACGCCAAGACCCTATGGGTGGTCGGGGATGCTCGGCAAGCCATCTACCGATTTCGCGGCGCGTCCATGCGCAACATCGTCCGCTTCGGTGACGACTTTCCGGCGCACAAGACTTTTCCTCTCAACGAGAATCGACGCAGTTTCGAAGAGGTCATCCGCGTCTTTGAGCACACGGGCCGTGAGGGAAATCCTCTTCAGATGGTGCTTCCGCTTGATGACGTCGGTTCGGCGCGGGGGAACAGCGGCATCAAACCGCGTCACGTCCAGTGCTCCACCGACGATGTCGTCCACGGCGAACTCGCAGCCAACGTCCGCCGCATTCGCGGCCTTGGCGTAGAGTTTCGCGACCAAGTCATCCTCGCGAGCACCCACGAGACCTGCCGAACTGCGGCCGACAGCCTGAATGCGGTCGGGGTGCCAGCGCTGCACCTAGGCGACATCTTCCAGCGACCCGAGGTCAAGGACCTGTTGGCTCTGCTGCAACTCTTCATTGATCGCTCCGGGAGCGGCGTGCTTCGAGTAGCTCGTCTCCCAGGACTCGAGCTGCCGCCGACTGACATCGAGAAGCTGCTCAGCTGGTGCAAGGCGAATCGACCGGCACCGCTCTCATGGGTCAGCGCCCCACCGTCAGGGCTCTCCGGAAAGGGCATTGCCGCTCTGGGCCAGTGGGCAACCGCCTTTGCAGACCTCGACTCGTCGGATTCCCCCTGGGAAGTCGCCTGCCAGCTGTTGCTGGACCGGACGGGCATTCTCCGGGCTCATCTTGCTGGTAACAGCATCCTCGACATCACACGTCGTATTGCGCTCTGGCAGTTCATCTACTACCTGCGCGTGCCGGATGGCAGCCACGCGTATCAGACCGTCGGCAGCTTCATCACTCGTTTACGCCGACGTCTGCGCATCGGTGATGACCGCGAGCTTCGCATCCCGCCTCCTGAGGCGGATAGCCTCGACGCGGTTGCTGTCATGACAATCCACGGGAGCAAGGGCCTGGAGTTCGAGGCGGTCCATCTTGTGGATATCGACGCCAGGCATTTCCGCATGGGCACCGACTCCGACCTAGTGCCCCAGTCCTTGCTGAAATCCATCGCTCCCATTGAGAACTTCGAGGAGCAGAGCGAGGCGTCGAACAAGCTTTATGTGGCGCTATCAAGAGCCCGCGAGCACCTCGTACTCTATGAAACCAAGGCTATGTACAACGCTGAATGCGTTGCGGCCATCACCGGCGCCGCGCATCTACTCGAGCGCGTTCAAGGCAAAGCCACCTTGTCCAAGTCGCCGGTGGTTTCCACTGATGGCAGCGTGGCCGCCCCAGCTGCCTCATTTGAGCTCGCAGGCTTCTTGTCGTATCGAGTGTGCCCTCGGCGGTACTACTACGACTTCATCAAGGAGCTGAGCCCGGCAGCAGGCCTGCACCCAGCTGCCCTGGTCGAAGGTGCGGTCATGCGAGAGCTATTCGTACCGTATGGCCTAGAGCCAGGCGAACCGCCTGCGGAAGTGGAAAAAGTGCTTGCCTCTCTCGGCCCCGCTTTCAAGGAATCCGTACCGCACTTGAGGTCCTACGCTGAACAGCTACGAAGCTTTGGTCGAAGATGGCTCGGTACGAAGCGCGCCGCGATGGGTAAGCCGTTTGACATCGAGTGCGCAGGCGTCCCGCTACACATCACGCCGCATCGCACCTCCAGATCTCAATCGGGATTGGTGGTGAAGTTGGAATTCGTGCGCATCAAGCCGTCCGGCAAGTGGTCGCGGCAGCACAAGGTGTTGAAGTGGGTGTTGAAGTACCTTGCGGAAGGCTATCCACGGCACTCGTTCCAGGGCAGCATCTACGACCTGAGCACAGGCACGGAAGAATCCGTCTCCCCGTACGGCCGGCTTCCGGACGGCTTCTTCTTGGTGCCGATTGCACAGGCGCTGGCGGCCGGCAAGTTTGAGGCGAAGCCTAGCTCCTGGGAATGCCCGAAGTGCAGGCACTTCCTGCATTGCCCGGCCTGAGCCGCTCCCGTACCAGCACTTCCGATTTCCAGGTCTTCCTGCGACTTACCCAGCATGAGCAGCGCATCCCGCGCAGCTCACCCAGCTGTAAGGAGCAGTAATGCCAACCCGCGTTTACATCCAATCCGAGTATCTCCCTGACATCAAGTTCGTCGAAGTCAACGACGAGGCCACCGTCGCCGAGCTGAAGCACGCCGCCCTGGCGCTGCTGCCGCCCGGCACCGACGCGACCGACCTGACCCTCTCGGTCGAGGACGATGACGACGACACCCACAGCCACTTGACGCACGTCAAGCACCTCAAGAAGGAGCACGGCGTGCGCGTGCACCTCCACCGCTGCAAGCAGGTGGAGGTGAAGGTCCGCTTCGGTGTCGAGGTCGTGCGCCACAAGTTCCGCCCGGCGACCACCGTTGGCCGCGTGCGCTTGTGGGCGGGCGACAAGTTCGGCATGGCGCCGGGCGACATCGCCGAACACGTCCTGCAGATCACCGGCACCACCGAGCAGCCCGACGTCGACGTCCACGTCGGAACGCTGACGAAGTACCCGCAGTGCGAGGTGACGTTCGACCTGGTGCCCGCGCACCGCATCAACGGCTAAGGGGCGAGGTATGGCACCGGACGAGCAATCGCTGCGTGCCGACCTCGCGTCGGCGCGCTTTCTCTCGGGAGAGGACCGCAATCGTTGGCAGTTCAAGAAGCTGGAATGGCCTTTCGCCTACATCGACGTCATCGCCCGCGACCGGCGTGAGTACACGCTGCGCCTGAACTGCAGCGGTTTTCCGAACATGCCGCCCACGGGCACGTTCTGGGACCTGTCGACGAACAGCAAGCTGACCTTCGACAAGTGGCCCCAGGGCGGCGAGCGCCTGCAGCTGGCCTTCAAGCCTGGTTGGAAGAACGGCGACGCGCTCTACATCCCCTGCGACCGCGAAAGCATCGTCGGCCACGACTGCTGGTTCGCCCAGTACCCGCAGCTCATCTGGAAGCCCGCCAAGGGCATCACCCACTACCTGGAGGTCGTCCATGAACTTCTTCAAAGTCGCGACTACGCCTGCGCCCCTGCTTGAGGTGCCGGCCGCGCTCTGGGCGGAGTTGATGGCCCACCTGCGCGAGCAAGGTGCCGGCGTTCGCGAAAGCGGCGCCTTTCTCCTCGGGCGCAAGACCGATGCCGGACGCATGGTCCAGCGCTTCGTTCCCTACGAGCAGCTGCAGCCCGACGCCTTCAGCAACGACTACGTGTCCTTGAAGTCCGACAGCTTCGCCAAGCTCTGGGAAGTCTGCCGCGCCACCGACATGACGGTCGTGGCCGACGTCCACACGCACCCCTTCGGCCCCGGCCAGAGCCGTTCGGATCGCACCAACCCCATGGTCGCGCTGAAGGACCACATCGCCCTCATCGTGCCCAGGTTCGCTAAGGGTAACCCGCGCCCGCCTGACCTCGGGCTCTATGTCTACCAAGGCAACCACCAGTGGGCGGCGTATTCGGGTTCCGATGTCGGCCGCCTCCTGCGACTTACCGATGCTGGAGTTTTTCAATGACCGAGCTCGACGCTGATTCCATGCACCGGCTGGCCAAGATGGCCCTGGATGCCGGTGAAGTGGCCTCGCCCGAGGAGGCAGTGGTCCTGTTCTCGCGCTACCGGCTCCGCATCCATCTCGGCCGCGGCTGGGCCGACACGCTGGCCGGGCAGGCCAGCTTTCTGACCGCGCTGAACACGGCCGTGCGCGCCTTCCTCGGCGGCGTCGAGGTCTACGGCGACCTGAGCCATGCCCTCGACGTCCCGCTGTACCAAGCTCGCAGCGCCCGGCAAGTCGCCGAGGAGCTTGGTGCGCGGGTGGCCATCAACGCGACCACCGAGCTGCCGACGCTCGTGCTCGGTGCCGCCCCCGACGTCCCTCCGCCTGCCTTCTGCATCCAGCTTGGCTGGGACCACTGGCGCTTCCAGATTGCACGCGTCGGCGCCGACAGCGCGCTGACCTGCGTCGATGACAACCCACTTGCAGGCATTGGCGCCGCCGCGCTGGGCGTCAACGAAGCCTTCATGCACGTCCGCGGAGACCTGGCCGAGGCTGGTCATCGCGCCGTCGGCATGTCCCTCTGGAACCCGCTGGCCGTCGCCGACTGGCGCGACGATGCGTACAAAGGACCCGCGCTCGCCTACCTGCCGAAGTCCTTGTGGCTCGTCGGTTTGGGCCACCTCGGTCAGGCCTATGCTTGGACGCTGGGCATGCTGCCCTACCCGGTCAACAGCCGACCGAACCTGGTGCTTCAGGACTTCGACAAGGCAGCTAAGTCCAACCTCAGCACTTGCTTGCTGCTGTGGGCGGCTGACCTGCTCAAGCCGAAGGTCAGGGCCGTCGCGAGACGCCTCGAGGCCGCCGGCTTCACCACCGCGCTGGTCGAACGCCGGTTCGGTCCTGAACACCGAGTGATGGTCGACGAGCCGACTACAGCCATCTTCGGCGTGGACAACGTCACCGCCCGTCGCGACCTCGACACGGCTGGGTTTGCGATGGTCGTCGAGACCGGGCTGGGTAGCGGATATCGCGACTTTCGCAACATCCGCCTGCACACGTTCCCAGGGCCGCGTCTGCCGTCCCAAATTTGGACGGCCGAGTCCACCGCGCAAGCCGCCACCGAGCTGAACGACGCCTACAAGAAGCTGGCCGAGGAGCGCAGAGACATCTGCGGGATGACGCTGCTGGCCTCCCGCGCCGTGGCCACGCCGTTCGTTGGTGCGCTGGCGGCGGTGCTGGCCCTGGCCGAGGTGATGCGCCCGCTACACGGTGGCTTGGTCTACGCCGCACTGGACGTGCAGATGAAAAGCCTGCGCCATCGCACCGGCGCACCGCCCGCCGGACACCCGGGCCTCCAGACGGCCTTCGTCCAGGCAGAGAAGCGGCAGGTCAATTCGACGCGGGAGGCGACATGAGCAGGCGCCGTTACAGCCGCCGGGGACGCGGCGGCCTTTCCTCAGCGGTTGACGACACCGCGCATATCGCCGCGTCGTTCGGCCCCGTCGGTGCCCTATGCACAGGCGTGATTGGTTTCGGAGTCTTCTACACCGTGTTGCCGCTTTGCATGATTGCCTGGATCGAAGAGCGCAAGGCCAGCCTCAAGGGGCCGGCCGCGACGGCCTTCGCGAACTTGCTGGATCAGGTTCTGTGGCACCGCTTCGTATCACCTTGCCAATGGATCGGCATCGCCATCCTGCTAGTGTGCTCGGCCCTCGTCGTCTGGAAGCTCCTCGACCATGCCGAGCTCAATAATGAAGACGTGACCCTCCTGAGCTACATCTCCAAGGTTATCAGCCGGCTGACTTTGCACTGAGCCGTCCCCTTCAGAGCTTGTCGACCACTTCAACTGACGCGACAAACTCATCGGCGTTGGCCACCTGCCCTGCCGCTGCGAACAGCTGTCGAGCGTCCTCGTCCCATTGGTGGTGCATTTGCTTCTCCAGCTTGTATTCGTCGAAGCGGCGGTAGACGAAAGGCAGAATTTCTTGATGCCAAATCAACTGCGGAACCGATGGATGGCTTCTCGCCAGTCCTGAGTTGTGCCGATTGCCGAAACACACGATACGGATGACCAAGGTTTCGTCTTGCCACACGCCATGACCGTAGAGGGCCCTGGCAATCTCCTTGACTTGGTCGGCTGGTCGAAATCCACCGGCGCAGAGCACCTTCTGCATGTTCTGGCGCTCTGGGTCCGTCCACGGCCCGTTCAAGCCGCACTGCCCCGTTTTCACTTCAGAAAGCACCACCATCGGTCTGCGACGTTCAGCCATGAACAGCGGATGGTCGGGCATGGGCCGCTGTCGGTTCTCCGCGCGAAACGGGAACCTCACCCCCAGCACATCAACGTCCGTCTGCTGCGGATAGGCGCCGTCGTCGCGAGGTCCCTCGGGATGCACTATGAAGTTCGGGATGGTGAGAAAGCCGTTGAGCCGCAAGAACCAGAAGGCGAGGCGTTCGGAAGGGATGCGCATGAGCCACATCATCCATGCCGTTGTTCCGGCGTGTCAACAGCCCTCGTACGCCGCGTTCTCCGGCGAGCATCCCTTGCGTGACAACGAGCGGACCAGCTTGGCGTCAGCGATTCGAGCCAGCCAGCCTGGCCGCCTCGATCGGAATGCACCACAGGACTGTCGCCACTGGCAGCGATCACTCAAAAAGTCCAACCGCCTCCACGCGCGCCGGACAGCCGCTTCTTTCGGCGAAGCTGCCGGACAGGCCGCACCAGGTTGGGTGACCGCTTCTGGAATCAGCGGCCACTTAGATTTCCACCGAGGAACGACCGAGATCAGTCTGAAGCAGTCAAGTGCATTCGCTAACGGGTCGAGTCCGTTTCACTCGAATCAGTGAAGCCGTTCCGGGCGCCGATTTTCATCGGCCCACTCGCTCAGGAACCGAAAGATCAATCTCCGCAACCCGCGCGCGTTCAGCCTGGCTTCCTCGTACACCCATCTGGGTGCGAGCGGCAGAACACCAAGCGGCATACGCCATTCCCTGGCAATGTCGTCTGTGATGCCCTGAATCAGAGCCACCGTGTCCTCGGGCCGAGGCTCTGGCATGTAGAGGACGGTGAACCGCGACAACAGGGGCGCTGGCAGTGTTTTCAGGCTGTTGGCCGTTGCCCAGAAGGACAGGCGACTGAAGTCGCAGGTGGTCTGCAGAAAGGTGTCGTACCACCGGGACGCCGTCTCCGGCTCCAGCATGTCTAGCAACACCGAGGTCGCAGGTCTGCTGGATAGATCATTGCTACCTACCTTGTCGATTTCGTCCAGGAGGACCATCCCACTGGCGGTGCGCTGTTGCAGCATGTGCCGCAGCAAGGGCGTTGGCTCACCGCCGGCCCAGCCTCGCGTAGTGCCGGTTAGCAGCCTGCTGTCGGTGTGCCCACCCAGAGCCAGAGGCAGGTAGGCCAGCTTCAGGTGTTCGGCCAGACGCCGCACGAAACGGGTCTTTCCCGCGCCAGGATGCCCAACGATCACGACGGGCGAAAGGCACAGCTCACGCACGCCAAAGAGGGAGCGCGCACGCATCATGCAGCCGAGCTCATCGACGACGGTGGTCGCCCAGGGAAACTCCCGCGACAAGGCCATTAGCACCAACTCGACTTCGCTGGGCGCGGGCATGACTGCAATCGGCTGGGGCACCAGCAGCGGGGAGAAGATGCGCAAGGTCTGCGCATCTTCGCGATTGGCGGACGGGGGGATCGGGCCATGGACCACTTGCAACGTCCCCGCGGCGGCAGAGGCGGGAGCCACTATCTGAGCCTCGTTAGAGGTGCTGAGCGGCGAGTCGGGTGCAAGTGCATCGACGAACGCGCGACCGCTGACGTGCAGAGCCACCAGGCGTTGAAGGCTCCCATCCCAGAAACACTCGTGGTCTTCTGCCTCGGGCAGCGCCTCAAGACGTTTGGCCACCACCGTCCAAAGGCCTTGGCCAACCCCGAGGAAGTATTCCTTGCGGCTCTCGGCCTGGCGCGAGGCTTGGTGCTGCGATTCCAGCACCGAGAGCAATGCAATAGCGCGAAGGGTTGCTAAGCAATCCCTGGCAGGCCATGTCTGAAGGAATGCATCCCGATGCGCGTTCAGGGCAGAGTCGATGCAACAGAGCAATGCGGCGGCGGCCTTGACAGGCAACTCCAGAGACCGATCGGACTCTTCCACCTTGGGATCGGCACGGATGAGCCTGATGAACGAGGCGCCCCCTAAAAGAGGAGGACGGGCTTTCCAAACACCACGTGGAAGAGCAAGGCCCGCATGGGTAATCTCGGCCATTGCCCTTGCTTCATGGAGCGTGGCGCAGTCGACAGAATGAGACACCTTTGTCAGCCACTCAAGTCGGAAGGCCTCGGCGCTCTCGTCGTCTAGGAGTAAATCGCCAAGCGTGTCCAGCACCTCTACGGCAAGGTCGGCACGCTCCTGTGTGAAGTCAGGCGCATCCAACGCGCGCCTCACTAGGCGGTGGAATGCTTGAAAGGTCTTTGGTGTGTCGTCTACGCGCGCCGCAATGCGCAGCAGGGGGTGCGAGAAATCGTTCGCGCCGAAGGATTTTGAGAGAAAGTCGCCGCCAGTGCGGCCATTGTTTGCAGCAACCATGATCACCTCCAATGGATGGTCTAACGGTTGCGGTGCAAGTTCGACGTGATGCCGAACGGTCGGAGAGCAACCTCCGATAAGTGGAAGACATTTCCCACCATGTCAGGCTACCCTTGTCATGACGTCGACGCAAGAAGTACTCGGTCACCAGCCGACGAACGAGAAGTTTGCGACTGCGGAAACGAGAAACCCCCCCCCATATGCGAGTGCGCAAAACCCATGGATCGACGAGCGCTTGAGGCGATCGGCGAAAAACCCCTCCGACAGTAATCGACACCGTGTGCTGCTGTGGAATTGCTTCCCGTTGATTCCTCACTTCTTCCCTGGCTACCGGGCGAGACCTTGTTCAGCCTTTGCAGTCGTCACCATCGGCTCTGGGGATACAGCACGTCCGCACAGTCGACGCAACTGCTGTTCGGCTCTGCGCGACGAGGAGTTCAGCACGATCTACCAAGCGCGCTTGATCAATTTTCAGCGCGCACGGTGGGAAGGTTCGGCACTGCTGCCGAGATCGCGAAAGACCGTACGGTGCTTCGCTTCTACAGACCGTTTCTTGAAGCCACCCTTGTGACTGATTCTGTGGCCACGATGTGCGGCAGTTCTGTGGCGCATTTGAAATTCCGCCTGGGACTGCTGACCAGCCGATTCCGTGCCAACCATCCGCTCAAGATTTGCTCAAGCTGCATGCGGCGCGACGTGGAGCTGCATGGCTGGGCGTATTGGCATCTTGCTCATCAGTTCCCTGGTGTCTGGATGTGCCCAGAACATCGGGAGCCCTTGCAGGAGGCGACGCTGAAGTCCACCGGGGTGGAACGCTTCCAATGGCATCTGCCGTCGGTAGCCTCGTTGCGTACACCCTTCAATTTTTACTCCAAAGATCTCGAACCAGGCGCTTTCAAACTAGCCACCCTCGTCCTGGCCTTGGTTGCCTCGCGTGAAGAAGATGGCTGGTTGAACCCACTGCGCATTCAGGCTGCGGTGCGCATCCGAATGAAGGAAATGGGGTGGTTGTTGCCTTCCGGGCGGAACCGTTTGGATCAGGCCGCGGAATCCTTCCTGAACCACGCGCAGCCACTTCAGAATATCCCGGAGTTGGGCTCTCTACCCATCGATCGCGAGGCGGCCAGAAATCAGCTCGGCCGCTTGCTGCGACCTATGCGCACTGGCACGCACCCACTACGATGGTTGATCGTTTTGGCATGGCTCTTTGACGATGTTGAGGACTTCATCGAAACCATGGCTGCGGCGGAAGTTGATCATTGCGTGCCCCAGTCTGAAGTGCCAGTGGTTCTTCCTGCGGTCCACTCAAGTGGAGTGCGCCCTCAAGTGCTCGTTCGCATGCGCGAAGGCGCGTCCGCTTCCGCGGTGGCGCGGGAGTACGGCTTGGACGTGGTGACGGTCACGGCCTGGGCCGCTTCGGAAGGAGTTTCTGCGCGGCGCCGACCTAAGAAGTTGACGCCGTCGACGCTGACGAAACTTCACCAGCAGCTACGTGAGGGTGGTGAAAAAGACAGCCTCGCGCGACAGCACAACGTGTCAATTGAGACCATCACCCGCCTCCTCCGGACCGAAGTGGGATTGCATGCGCAGTGGGCAAAGGCGCGCCAAGACCGTGCTCGGCAAATTGCGCGGGGCAATTGGCTGTCCGTGATGAGCCAGGGTGAGAGGCTCGGCGTGAAATGGATGCGCTCAATGCAACCTGCTGCCTACGCATGGCTGTATCGAAACGACATGGCCTGGTTGCAGGCGAATCGTCCAAGTACCCATGTCGAACGCTCTTCTGGGGGAGGTGATTCGGTGCGCTGGGATGAGCGCGATGCGCAGTTGAGCGTGCGGATTCAGCAGACGGCCTTGGTGCTGAGTCAAAACGGCTCGGCGAAGCTGCGGCTTTGGCAGCTCTATCAGGCGTTGCCCGAACTCAAGACCAAGCTCGGGCAACTCGATCGGCTGCCACTTACGCGCAAAGCCTTGGATGCCATCCTGGCGCGCCGTTCCCGTGAGGTTCGATCGCCAGGACTGTTCTGACTTTTCTCAATCTAGATTCAGCGCGACCTTGACATGCGTATATGCATTGAATTAACCTAAATGCATGATTGAAGAGGCGCTGAAGGCCCGGGTGGTAAAAGCCCGCGATGTGTGTCGCCTGCACGGCATTTCACAGGCTCAGATCGCGGCAGCTGTTGGCTCGAGCCAATCCCAGGTCAGCCGCATCCTCGGCGGCCATGGGTTTCGTCGTTCAAGGTTGTTGGAGGAGGTGTGCCTGTACGTTGAGCGGTACGACGTCGGCGTCACCGCCGATGCCGTTCGAGGTAACGAAGAGCTCATTGAGGCCATGCGTGCTGCATGGGATGGATCTGCGGGGCATGCCAAAGCCCTGTCGGGGGTCATAAGGTCGCTAGCGACGCTACGGCCGCCTCACTTAGGACGTGACCGCAGCTGAAGGGATGGTCCGAATGGTCGTTACTCCCTCTGTACTGCCCGATGAGTATGCGAGAGGCTATCGCGGTCGTGTCTTACGGATGAATGGTTGGCGCGACGATCGACTGGGTGAGTCGTCCATGATGGAGCAGTTCATGGGCAAGAGGGTCAGACACCGAGACATGCCCATGGGGCAACTTCTGGCGCTTATGGTCCAAGTTGAGCTCGAAAGCTTTATACGAAGTCACTCGATGTACCCGCTACTACGGGCCGTTGTCGTTGACGTAGGCGGGGGACTGCTGGGCGAGGGAAGTCGCCGAGAACACGCCTTGAGGCAGCTATTTTGGATGCCGAGGTCTCGCGCATACTTCTGTCGCGCCTGTATAGAGGAAGACTTGGGCTTCCACGGAGTCTCGTATTGGCGAAGAGAGCATCAAATTTCTGGGCAATACCAATGCAGAAAGCATGGGATGCCATTGAGATCGGTCGAACCGCGCCGACACCATGCATTTCATCAGTCGCCAGCATGGATTCTGTCGGAATCCGATCCTTCCCCGCCGGAGCTGCTTTCTGGGCAGATATCCTCGCCAGCTGTTGATCGGTATCTTGAAATCTGCTCCCATCTCTTACTCGGAGCGAAGGTGTTGAGCAGCGAGGCGGTATCACACGTCTTGGTGAGGAGGGCAAATCAACTCGGCATGGAGGTAGATGAAAGATGTGTCTTCCGAAGCCTGCTGTGGAGTCCTGAAGTTCAGGGGTGTTTCGACGAGCGATGGTTGAAGTCCGCTTTTCGCTTCAATGTTTCTGGACTTTTGCGCAACAAGAACGCAGGCGTATGGAACTCCACTTTTGTGAGCGCGCTCATCTTCGGTGCGCTCTACCAATCAGCGGATGAAGCCATCAACGCAATGACGTGCGCGTCACATGCCGGAAATCGAGCCGCTAGTCAGACGTCGCAGTCCTCGCCTTCTTGAGCTTCAAAGCAGGCGCAGACGGCTGCACAGCGCGCCTGATCAAGTTCGAGCGACGTTGTCCCAGAAGTCTCTCCAGAAATCGTTCTCTGGTCGCATGAGGTCGCTGTACTGAGCCATCTTTTTCTCGCTCTTTTCTCGGATGGCCGCGATGGCCGGCGCCAGTGGTGCAAGCCACGTGGACGCGGCGAGGATGAAGTCCTCGATTTGAAGCGCATCATCATTGCGCTCGAAGGCCACGCGATGGCCTGCGACCCATAGGGCGATGATGACACGCTGTATCCCTCCGGTCAGATCAATCAGCAGTTTGGCCAGGTTGTCGTCTGGTGGTAGCTGGTGACGAACGTATTGATATCTCGCCAGCCGGGGGAAGAACAGGTTGCGAAACTCAGGAGAACGCCAGTCTTCGAAAGGTGCGAGCCTGTGGTAGCCGGCCGTTACCACGCGCTCCAGCGTGCTCAGTCGTTTGGAAAGAGCGCCAATGCCATCTGGCGTTCCGGAGAACAACAGGGGGGTGCCTCTGTTGAACATGGAGAGAAGCCAGCGTAGCGCTTGGTCTTCCACGATGCTCAATTCGGATGCGCGCGATGTCCCCCCTCGGCTCAATCGTTGCTTAAGGCTGCTGATCTTGAACAAGTTCTGCACTTCATCGAGGTGCAGCACACCTAGAAAATGTGCCGTTGCTACTTGGCGCCATTCTTCCAGTGCGCGCATGCCATCCGCAATACGTTCCTTCGACCGCCAAGAAGAAAAGCGCTGCGAGCCACAAGCCTCGTCCCAAGCCTCCATCAACACGATGGCCAGATCTTTGGCCTTGCCCGAAGGGGGGATTTCGACGGAGAGCCAAACGACTTGTTGGAGCCCTCCGATAAGTCCAGGGAAGGTGTCGTGATGAATGACCTGCTGCGGAAACGCGTGAACGCAGCGCGCGCAAGCTTGTGTCTTTCCCACGCCAGGCAGGCCATCAACAACCGCAGCCATGGATTGAGGTAGGAGATTTCCTGTTGGTCTTTCTTCACCGCTGACCGCACGCCAGGTCGACGATTTCCGAGGGTCTCGATACCGATACCCTTGCCTGACCATGAGGTCTGTGGTTTGTCTCAAACGCACCCCGGCCATAGGCGGTATGTATATATCTCGGACGTCCATCAGCCAGTGAAGTCGAACATGAACGGGAATGCCACCCATGTCTCTGGGCTGTTCTGGCAAGTAGAGCAGTGATTTCAACGCCTCCTCAGTCGAGGGAATCTCGCCCAGGCCGTCGACAAGAGTGTTCCCGGCGTAGCGACTCTGATCAATCGTGGTAGCCATCTGTTCATTCCCCTCCGGCATCTGCAGCGCGAAGCAGGGTGCCCAGCATGGCCTCGTATGCCGACATATCCGTGTTGTTGGCAACGGCATGTGCCATCTCCGATTCAGGCTGCAGGCCGGCGTGGATAGCGCCGTTTTCCATGGCGCGTGCCTCAGTCATGGTGGGGCTCTCGCCGGATCCTTTTGACAGTGCCTGAGCCGTTTTCTGTGTGGCACGCTGTATCAGCTCGGAACGGCTTCTCAGGAAGTCCATCTTGAGCATCTTCCTCATATGATCCACCTCAGGCTGGCGCATGGTGGCATGCGCAAGCGTGTCAAGATATTCTTCTTGGGTGGCCTCTGGAGAGATTTTTGATTCGTCTCGCAGAGAAAGGGACATCAGGCCAGCACGCCCGGGCGCAGGTGTCCAGATTCTTGACATCGAGCCACCGTAGTGGTGGACGGGAACGTCCCAGCCACCAAAGTTCCTTGCGATGGCGGTCCACTGCTCTTCATTGACTTCCTTTGATGAGAAGTCACATTGCATGAAACGTATGGCGTCTCTGCGAACCCGAGCTGATCCCGTTGGAAGCAGGTGCGTGATGAGGTCGGCTTCTTCGATGTGCTGGCGAAAGCCAATGCCCATTTGGTGTCCAAACGACCATAGGCCAGCTGGGCTTGGGAATACCCCTGCAGCTTCCATATGGCCATCTACCCGATGTCGACGTTGGGCCGTCAGGTTGTATTCTGCGAAGAGTTCGTGAAGAAATTGAACATACTCACGGGTCGTCAACACGCAGTCATTCGGATTCACGCGTCGCAGTTCCAACTCTTTGCGCCGGTAGTCCATCGCTCCTGGGATGAAAAAGAACTGCTCGTCCTTCTCGATCCTGTGGAGCACCTCGGCAAGACCCTTGAGATCGCCTCGGTAGGGCGGTGTGTAGCTCGTCAATGGAAGAAACTTCATGGCCGTTTCACGGTGTCCGCTAGATAGGTACTCTCCACGGTCACACAGCAGGCAGTAGCACATCGTCGGTCGCGGGTTCAACGGCAACATGGGTTCGTATCCCCAGAGGTCACCTATCAACGCTGGATCTGCGGTGGCATTGAACAAGCTCAGTTTGGCTGTGGCCCAACTCGGGCCAGTCAGACAAACGTGGAAGCCGACGACTGCTGTGGACCAGACATCGACGATCACATACACGATGGGGCGTCCAACCACCCAGGAGCGATCGATGGATGATCGAAGGTAAATATCGCCAACGGTACTGTCGATGGCCCACGTATGCCCTGGTCCTGAAACACCCTGCCAGTTCCTCGCCACCAAGCCACGGCGTGCGCTTTTGAAGTGATGTTTTGTGGTCCTCTCCAAGAGAAGGTGGAGCCTGGATTTCTCCACCGTGAGGACGCGCCGAATCTGCGCGTCGTTGGGGTAGGTGCCGATTGCGGGCTTGATCAGTGTGATGCGGCCGTTCTCTTCAATGGCCTGGCCAATGAAAGCGCTCTTGACAATGATTGCGCATCGCTTGCTCCAAGATGGTTTGGGCTCGGCGATCAATTTGTCGGCTGCTCGGACCGCAGCGGCCCACTCGGTGGACATGCCAGGCTGACGAGCATCAATATGAACGCCGTAGACCCGTGCAATGTTCTGCTCGAGGGTTTTTCTGCCGGCTTTTTTTCGACCACCCGGATCAACAGGGCGGGCCTTGCCTTTTGCGCCGCATTTTTCATGCATGGTTTTGAGGCTGGTGGCTGTGATGCCGAACTTGCACAGCAATGACCAAAGCCGGTAGACATAGGCCCTGCTACAGCCCGTTCGCTTGGTTGCCTCGTCCACAAGTCCCCCCAGGCTCCTGTGCACGATGATGCTCTCATGCAGGTTCGGCAGGTCGAGAAATCCCCCCATCACCTCAATCCGCCTCACATACTGGTCTTCGCCGGTTTGCGAGTGGGGGCGAACATAGGCGCTGGATTGCCTTTCGATCTGAATGGGGACTAGAGCCTTCTCATCTTCTAGCTCCCGCAGATCCTCTCGGATCATCCAGACCAGCTTTCCGATCAAGGGGGGGCGTGGCGTCTTGCGTGGTCTCCTGACGAACTCCTGCTGAGGCCGACCACCTTGTCCTTTTTTCGCTGGCTCTTCTGATTGAATGAGCACGGTGATGGTCTCGCCTGAGACAGGATCACCGAAAATGACTCGATAGATACCAGGTGCGTGAGGTGTCGTGGGGCGTGGTTGCGCCAGCAGCCGGAAGGTGGAGTTTGGAACTAGATCCATGCCGACCTCCTTGACGCTACCGGGTTTTGCTGCCAGAACGCATCCTCGCTGATGTGCTTGAGTGGCACGTGTGGTCGCCATCCTCTTCGTAGATCGATTGGCAGCTTGCCGGACCACACTGCCTGCCAGAGTGTGGTTTGTGCGTGCTCCTTGGAGCCCACTCTCAGCTGGATGGCATGGATCACGTCGGTGACCGAGGCCCACGACGATTGTCGAGCTACGGATGCGGCTATCTGAACGTGATGACTGGGGGCGGGCTCATTGAGCGCCCAGCACCCCGTGCGAGCCAGCATTTGACCGGCCGCTTCGTCGTATAGCTCGGGTGTGATCAGCAACCAGGGAATCCCCCGCGCAACCCAATACTCCCGTTCGATGCGAAGCAAGTCGCGTTTTCGGCGCGTGAGGCTTTCCCACTCTGGCTTGCAAGCGATGGCCAAGAACTGCAGCGCTTCTGCCGAGGACCTCGTGACCACCAGAAAGTCGGTGGACATGGTCCAAAGCACCTTGTCCGGTACGAGCCCGTTCTTGCTCTTCCCCCTGCATATCGGATGGCGCAGGCCAAGTTGTTGGGCGACCGCGGCGGTGCCAGGGAAATGCGTCAGATCGGGCCGAGAAAAGAAGGCGCATTGTGGGTGTACGGCATCTTCCACGTCCAAACGGTGTTGCTCGAGAACGTCCTCCAGGCCAGGGAGCATCGTAATGAAGAGTTGGATCCTGAACTCGCCATCCGAAAGCAAATGACGCAGTCGATCTCGGTACCGGAAGAGGTGACTTCTGCCTTCGCTCGCGGGATCACCTCGGGTGACCTGATGCCATGGTGCAAACTCCTCATGGGTACCTTGACCGCGTCCCTGTCGAGTGAAGCGGTCAAGCACGGTGGGGGTGAAGCGTTTTTGAGTGCGCACGAATCCTCCTTGCGCCCATCGGAAGAGATAGGCAACAAAAAAAGTGAACAGAGGATTGACGCTTCCGGAATCGGAAACGTAGACTGTGCCCGTCAACTAGCAAGTCTGGGCAATCCTCAGGTGATCGGCTGGCCGTGGTGGAACGCGGTTGGCCGTTTCATCTTCTGCGTTTACATGGAATCTCCTTTCGTTGCGTAATGGGGGAGTTAAGCCGAGAGCATCAGTACCGGTGAGTGCTCCTCGACCGCTTTCCATCTGTGGATGTAGACCCGATGGAGGTGCTTTTGGGCATCCTCGTTGGATGCGCCGACCGCGAGCCTGAATAGACGTCGGCCAAGCGCTTGCCCTGATCGATGTCCGTCACGCCTAGAGGCGCATGTTCAAGGGCTGTCACTTGCGAGAGCCACTCACTCGTTTGCGCGGGCGTCAACTTGTCAGCCGAGCGAATCAGTGACGTGATGAGGTCTTGAAGGGCGGTAGGCAACCCGGGAAGCTGCATCTCGCAGAAGCGCTCCCGTGAGCCCAATTCCAGCAAGGTCGCCAAGGCAGAGTCGTCGGCGCCAAGCGCTCGTGCGATCTGTTTGGTCCGACGATTTGGAGGTGGGTGGCGCTTGCTGTTCTCTAGCGCGCTGTAGTACGCCACCGAAATTCCGGCGTTCGTCGCGACCTTCGACTGGGGAAGCTGCTGGCGAGTGCGCAGCTCAAACAACAGCGCGCCATAGGAGGCGGGAATTGTGGTTTGCGGAGATGTCGATGTGCAAACCGGAAGAACATCTTTTGGAGCAGGTTGATTCGGTTTCGTGTTGAAACGAACATTCACCTGTTGAGTCCATCTTCGCGAAAGTCGCGCTGCTTATTCCTCTGCTGATTGAGACGGAGAAGACGCACGCCTTTCAGGTGCGTGAGAAAAGTCTATCAGAGGATGCCGGTGTTGTCTTCCGGACTGATGCGTCAGCAGGCGCACTGCGGCTCCCGGCCGGGCCGAACTGAACTTCTCCGGAGACATCCGGCGACCGGATTCCCTCGGCTGAGGTGACGATCTGGAAGGGCAGAAAGCCCGTTGGTTAGCCACCGGTTCTTCGCCGACCTTGGGCACCTTCGAGGCCTTCTTAGTAGTGACGCTACACACCTCAGTGCCACAATGGCTGCGCCACGAGAGCCGATGGTCACTCGACCGGTTCGATACCGGTGTTCTTGTGCTGGATGGAGCCTGTTGCATCCAGGTGAGCGCGACGGCCGACACCCTGCTGCGTGACAACCCAAAGCTGGCCGTGGTTGGTACTCACGGTGCCTTTTCTTCAAGGCATTCTTGGTTGGGGAACCCCGATGACAGATGGTGGCCTTGATGCGCTTGCCCGGCTTCATGTAGAGCTGGACTGCTCGAATCCTGTCTTCGTACGA
This sequence comes from Hydrogenophaga sp. FW305-3-2-15-A-LB1, assembly GCF_058787875.1. Taxonomy (NCBI): domain Bacteria; kingdom Pseudomonadati; phylum Pseudomonadota; class Betaproteobacteria; order Burkholderiales; family Comamonadaceae; genus Hydrogenophaga; species Hydrogenophaga sp. FW305-3-2-15-A-LB1. The sequence goes on from NZ_JBYTAE010000034.1 coordinate 30,552, forward strand.
ATACATGCCGTCACCGCCTCCGCGCAGAGCTGTTCCTGCAGCAATGGTTCAGATATCTGAACGCAGCAGTGGTCAACTCGAGGGATCTGGATCGTTTGCTGGGCGAGGGCAGTTACGCACTGTGCTTCATGTGCATCGACGGGGTCTAGGGCATCGCGCTGGTGATAAAAGGTGAGGGCCGGTTCAACTACGGCGGTGTGGTTTTCAGTCACAGAGGTAAGCCATGGAGAAAAGATGGTGTAGCGCCTGCGGGGCCGCTTTTGAACCTCGGGCGCAAACGCCGCGGCAGGCGTTCTGTACGAAAGAGGCCTGTCAGTCAGCACGTAAGCGGCTCTGGCAGCGAGCAAAACGGAGTACCGATGACGACTATCGGAAAAATCAAGCTGCTGCTCAAGAGTTGTGGTGCCGTAACCACCCGGACTATTGGCGCAAGTATCGCGAAGAGCACCCTGACTACGTCGCCTCAAACCGTCAACAGCAGAGAGCGAGAAACGCTCGCAGGAATGGTGGGAACACCGTGATTGCAAAAGACGACGCGTCTGACAGCTCTATTCCACGTGAAGGCATCTTCCGACTGGTTCTTCTGGCCCCCCTTCAAAAGGGCCTCATCCGTCAATGGACGGTTCGCCTCATCCAAGTCTCAAACACATGAGTGATACTGATTGATTGCAAACTGATTGCAAAGAGAGGACGTCATCGAAATCTCTGATTGCGGCTGCTACTGTGTCGAGACCGTCGTTCCAACGCAGCATTTGGGACACTAGAGGGCTCAAATTCGAGGCCCTTTGAGCACTGGGCAGCACCATGAACTCTGACGTTGTATCTTCGAGCGGCACAGTCGGCGTTGTACGTGCAGTCGAGTACGTCCGCATGTCCACGGAGCATCAGCAGTATTCAACGCAGAACCAGGTCGAAAAGATTCGCGAGTACGCGGCGCATCGGGGCATCGAGGTTGTCCGTACATATGCGGACGAAGGAAAAAGCGGCTTGCGCATCGCGGGCCGACTCGCATTGCAGCAGCTCATTCGTGATGTGGAGGCTGGCAGCGCAGACTTCACGATGGTGCTCGTTTATGACGTCAGTCGGTGGGGCAGGTTTCAAGATGCTGACGAGAGTGCGTACTACGAGTACATCTGCAAGCGCGCGGGCATTCAGGTGGCCTACTGCGCCGAGCAGTTTGAGAACGACGGCTCGCCAGTTTCCACTATCGTCAAGGGTGTCAAGAGAGCGATGGCCGGTGAGTACAGCCGAGAGCTGTCGGCAAAGGTTTTCGCGGGGCAATGCCGTCTTGTCGAGAAAGGATTTCGCCAGGGCGGCCCTGCCGGATTCGGATTACGGCGACTGCTCGTTGACCAAACTGGCGTCCAGAAGGGGGAGCTCGGCAGGGGTGAGCAAAAGAGCCTGCAGACAGATCGCGTGATTCTTGTGCCGGGCCCAGATGAAGAGGTTTGCATCGTTCAGTCCATCTACCAGTGGTTTGTCAGAGATGGAGTATCAGAAGCAGAGATTGCCTCTCGGTTGAGTGCTGGAGGCATCAGCACGGACCGAGGTAGGCCTTGGACTCGTGCGACGGTGCACGAGATTCTCATCAACGAAAAGTACATTGGCACCAACGTCTATAACCGGGTGTCGTTCAAACTGAGAAAGCTGCGCGTCGTGAATCCCAGCGAGATGTGGATTCGAAAGCAGGACGCATTCACGCCAATCGTTGCAAAGGAAGACTTCTACACTGCCCAGGGCATCATCCGAGCCCGCTCTCGACGCTATACAGACGAAGAGCTCATCGAGCGACTTCGAACGCTGTATCAAAGCCGCCAGGCTTTGTCTGGGGTCATCATCAATTCGACAGAGGGGATGCCATCGTCCTCTGTCTATGCCATGAGGTTTGGTAGCCTCATCCGGGCTTATCAGCTGGTGGGCTACGTCCCTTCGCGCGACTTTCAGTACATTGAAATCAATCGCTTCCTAAGGCGCCTGCACCCGACCATTGTCTCCCAGACAGAAGAGCAGATGGTGGCACTTGGTGGAAAGATCTGGCGCGACCCAAGCACGGAGCTCTTGAACGTCAACGACGAGTTCCGCGCCTCATTGGTGCTTGCACGTTGCCAGCAACGTGACTCTGGCCAGCTATTTTGGAAAGTGCGATTTGACACAGGCCTCGTACCAGACTTGACGGTCGCCGTGCGCCTGGCGCCAGGAAACGAGGCGGCACTCGACTACTACTTGCTCCCGCGGCTCGAGTTCGGCATACCTCGTATACATCTGGGCGAGCACAATCCTGTTGAACTCGAAAGTTATCGCTTCGACACGCTCGAGTACCTATATGGCATGGCCGCGCGCTCTCGGCCAAGGTTGGCAGCATGACGGACACAACCGCCCCCGAGCTCCGTCTGATTCCCTTGGAGCGAATCGAGGTGCTCAATCCTCGTGAACGCAACCCCCGAAAATTCGATCAGATTGTCGACAACATAGGGGCGGTGGGCTTGAAGAAGCCGATTACGGTGACGCCGCGTCCAGGCGAAGATGGAGCCGAGCGCTACGTGCTGGTCTGTGGCGAAGGACGCTACAAGGCATTCAAGCGACTGGGTGAATCTCGGATTCCTGCATTGGTCGTCACGCTGTCCGACGAAGATGCCTTCGTTATGAGCTTGGTAGAAAACTTTGCTAGGCGCCGCCATAAACCACTGGAGCTTTTGCGAGGCCTCACCCTGCTGCGAGACAAGGGTTTCTCAGTTATGGAAATCTCTCGAAAAACTGGAGTCCACGACACCTACGTGCGGCAGATTCTGGACCTGGTTGACAGGGGTGAAGAACGCCTCGTCGTGGCGGTCGAAAGGGGAAAGATGCCCATCACCGTGGCGATTCTGATTGTTGCCGCCGGCGAAGATGACAAGGCTGTTCAAGCAGCCATGCAAACTGCATACGAATCAGGCGAGTTGCGTGGGCCACAGTTAATGTATGCGAAGCGTTTGGTGGAGCGTAGGCATTTTCTGGGGCGCTCAATTGCGCGATCGCCCTCGCGCAAGAAGCCTGAACTGACGTCCACCAGTCTTGTTCGTGCGTATCAGAAGGAAGTAGCGCGACAGAAGCTCATGGTGCGCAAGTCCACCCTTGTTCAGCAGCGTCTTCTTTTCTTCTTCGGTGCTTTGCGCAAGATGTTTGAGGACGAAAACTTCGTCAATGTGTTGCGACTGGAAGGCTTGGACACGCTTCCGAAGTACTTGGCTGAGCGTGTGTCGCACCGAGGGGGCATGAGATGAACTCTGTTGCGATTGCTTTTCTGCCAAAGCCAATTGTCCTGCCTGTCGATGGTCTGCTTCCCTCGGTAAGCTTGGACCCCAAAATGCTCACGTCGGTCAAGTTCAGGCAAGTTCGAGCGTCGATAGTCGAAATCGGACTTATAGAGCCGCTTGCGGTTACTGCAGTGAATAGAAAGTCCGGCCAGCACCTTGTGTTGGACGGACACCTCCGGCTGCAAGTGATGAAGGAGCTAGGCTTCTCAGAAGTCGCCTGTCTGGTGGCTACCGACGATGAGGCATTTACCTACAACAACCACGTCAACCGTCTCTCGACCGTCCAAGAACATCTGATGATTCGGCGGGCTATCGACCGTGGAATACCGGTCTCCAAACTGGCAAAGGGGCTCTGTATCGACGTGACTCTCATTCAGAAGAAGGGCTCTCTGCTCGACGGCATCTGTACGGAGGCCGTCGAGCTCCTCAGGGACAGAAATTTTTCGACTGAGGTAACTCCCGCCCTTCGTCGGATGAAGCCTACTCGCCAGATCGAGTGTGTGGAGCTGATGATTGCAGCGAACAGCGTGACCGCTAGCTACGCCCGCTCTCTACTTGCCGCCACGCCTCCATCTATGCTCGTAGAGGGAAAGCGGCCACTTAAGAATCATTCCCTGTCTGCGGAACAAGTCGCTCGAATGGAGCAAGAGATGGAAAACCTGCTGGGCCAGTACAAGATCGCTGAGCAGTCGCATGGTGAGGACATGTTGAATCTGATGCTTGCACGCGGCTACGTCGCGAAGCTCTTAGACAATCCAAGGGTTATGAAGTACCTCCAGACTCACTATGCCGAGATGCTAGAAGAGTTCTCGAGAATCGTTGAAACGACTTCAATCGATGCATAGAAAGCTTGAAGGCCCTCGCTTTTCAGAGTAGAGGGAGACGTTTGACGCGGCATTCGACCTTAGAGATTTGACCAAGAGTGTCATGAGGTCGTCGATGGTCGTATCGGCGTAGTCAGTCGGCGTGCATGTCGCCGGTAAGGCTACTGAGGGATCTGAAGTCCGGATAACGGCAGCGCTGTTTTCGACACTATTCGCCGGGCCTTTCACCGTCCAGCGGTTTCACGGGTTGTCCGTGAGCGCTCCTGACCAGGGGAAACCCTTGGTTTGCCGGTGAGCGGAAACGTCGTTTTCGCTAGGCCTACTGGATCGATATCGACCGCATTTCTAAAGTCCTTCCATCACGAAAGCGATGGAGACAGCGATGCGGAACCTGGACGAAGACAACATCACGCGTGCCGTCATTGGCATGCACGTGAATGCGCTGAATCCACGGCTGCGTGTGCTCATGACCTGTCTGGTCCAGCACCTGCACGCGTTCGCAAGAGAGGTGGCGCTGACCGAGGACGAGTGGTTCCAGGGCATCCAGTTCCTCACCGAGGTGGGGCACATCACCAGCGACACGCGGCAGGAGTTCATTCTGCTGTCGGACACGCTGGGTCTGTCCACCCTGGTGACCGCGCTCAACAACAAGAAGCCACACGGCTGCACCGAGTCCACGGTGTTCGGCCCTTTTCACGTCGAGGGTTCGCCGCGGGTCGAGCTGGGCGGTGATGTCGCCAATGGCGCACAAGGTGCACCCTGTTTCGTGCGTGGCACGGTGGTGGGGCGGGATGGTCTTCCGGTGCCGCATGCGGAGCTGCAGGTATGGCAAGCGGATGCTGCCGGCAACTACGACGTGCAGTACGGTGCGGACACGCCCCATCGCGCACGGGCCACCTTGAACGCGGACGCGGACGGTCGCTTTCATTTCAAGAGCATTCTCGCGGAGGCGTATCCGATCCCGCACGACGGCCCGGTGGGCCGGATGCTGGAGGCGCTGGGCCGCCATCCCTGGCGCCCCGCCCACCTCCATTTCATGATCACCGCGCCGGGCTACGAGCGGCTGATTACGCACGTGTTCCGCAACGGCGATCGCTACCTCGACTCGGATGCGGTGTTCGGTGTGCGGTCTTCCCTGATCGCCGATTGGACCGAGCATGCGCCTGGCCTCACGCCCGATGGCGCCCACAGCGACGTGCCGTTCCACGCGCTGGATTTCCGCTTCGTGCTGAATCTGCAGACCACGACGGCCTGAGCATGACGGACGTGCCATTCCGGACGCATCGAAGCGGGCGGCGCATGCGCATCGCCGGCGCGACGGTGGTGTCGATGGACGACCGCATCGGTGTGCAGAGCGATGCCGTGCTGGAAATCGACGGGGACCGGCTCGTCCACGTCGGACCGGCGACGGACCCCGTGACCGACGCCTCGGTGGAGATGATCGACGCGAGCGGTTTCATCGCGTTCCCCGGTCTTGTCAACGCGCACCTGCACACCTGGCAGACCGCCTTGCGAGGCATGGCGAGCAACTGGACCTTGCTCGAGTACTTCCGCTGGATGCATGCGGGTCTGGCCACGCGCTTCACGCCGGACGATGTCCGCACCGGGACGTACGCCGGTGCGATGAACCAACTGAATGCCGGCACCACCACCCTGGTGGACTGGTGCCACAACAACCCGACGCCCGCGCACACGGACGCGGCGATCGACGCGCTGGCGCAGAGCGGCATCCGCGCGGCCTTCTTTCATGGCAGTCCCAAACCCGATCCCCGGCTGGGCCAGGTACCGTTCTGGGAGCTGCGCCATCCGCGCCGCGAGGTCGAGCGGTTGAAGACCGACCCGCGCTTCAAGGACGGCGGCCTCTTGAGCCTGGGCATGGCCATCCTGGGGCCGCACTACGCGACGCGCGATGTCGCGGTGGCCGATTTCGCGCTGGCCGCCGAGCTGGGCTTGATCGCCTCCATGCACCAGGGCGGTGGCGCACCGCGCGCGGTGGACGGATGGACGGTGCTGGACCGCGAGGGCCTGCTCGGCCCGAACATCAACATCGTGCACGGCAACGACCTGAGCGACGCGCAACTGGATCGGTTCGCATCGCTCGGCATGAGTTTTTCGCTCACTCCCGAGAACGAGATGGCACAAGGCCATGGCCACCCGATCATGGGGCGCCTGCGCCAACGTGGCGTGACGCCCTCGATCGGAACGGACCTGGAGTCCAGCCTGTCGGGCGAGATGCTGGTCGCCGCGCGCGTGGCCCTCGCGCACCAGCGTGCGATGGACAACGCGGCTTTTCGCCGGGCGGCTGAGCCGGACGGCCCCGCGATCCCTTCCACCACGACCGTGACGGCCCATGAAGCGCTGCGCTGGGTGACGGTGGCGGGCGCGCAGATGCTCGGGCAGTCGCACCGCATCGGCTCCCTCACGCCGGGCAAGCAGGCCGACTTGATCCTGATCGATGCGCGGCTGCCCAACATGCAGCCCCTGCACGACCCGGCCAGCGCGGTGCTGATGCAGGCCAGCCTCGCCAACATCGATTCAGTGATGGTCGCCGGTCGTTGGCGCAAGCGGCATGGCGTGCTGGTCGGCGCGGACGGCGGTGCGATCGATCCGGAAATCTGGCTGCCGGCGCTGCGCGAATCTGGCCGGCGGCTGGTGGCCGACGCGGGCTGGAAACCTCTACAAGAACAGGAGACCCCATGACATCCCCCGAACCTCCCTTGCTGGCGCTGCGCGGCATCAGCAAGCGTTTCACCGGCGTGCGGGCGCTGGACGACGTGTCCTTCGAGTTGCATGCCGGCGAAGTGCACATGCTGCTGGGCGAGAACGGCGCCGGCAAGTCCACCCTCATGAAGGTCTTGTGCGGCGCGCACACGGCCGACGCCGGAGATTTTTTCTACCAGGGCCAGCCGGTCCGGATCGCCGGTCCGGCCGATGCGCAGCGCCTGGGCATCGCGGTGATCTTCCAGGAGTTCACGCTGGTGCCTTACCTCAGCGTGGCGCAGAACATCTTTCTGGGCCGGGAGCCCAAGGGCCGTGTTCCGGGCTCGGTCGACCACGCCCGGATGCGCCAGCAGGCGCGCGCGATCATGGACCAGCTCGGCATGACGCTGGATCCGGACACGGTCGTGGCCACTCTGGGGGTGGCGCAGCAGCAGATGGTGGAGATTGCCAAGGCGCTGTCGCAGGAGGCCCGCATCCTGGTGCTGGACGAGCCCACCGCGGCGCTCTCGGACAACGAGACCGAGAAGCTGTTCCGCATGATCGACCAGCTCAAGCGCCAGGGCGTGGCGATGGCCTACATCAGCCACCGCATGGCCGAGGTCTTTTCAATGGGAGACCGCATCACGGTGCTGCGCGATGGAAAGAAGGTGGGCTCGCGCATGCCCGGCGAGACCGCGCCGGACGAGCTGGTGAGCCTGATGGTTGGCCGAAAAGTCGACATGTCCTACGGCCGCGAGTACTGCCAGGAACCCGGCGACACCGCGCTGCGGATGCAGGGTGTGACGGCCCGCAGCGGCATCCGTGACATCGACCTGGAGGTGCGCGCGGGCGAAATCGTCGGCCTGGCGGGCCTGGTCGGCTCTTGCCGCACGGAGGTGGCTCGCGCCATCTTCGGCGCCGATCCCATCGAGTCCGGCCGCATCGAGATCTTCGGTCAACGCCTGACCGGCGGCCCGACGCACGCGCGCCGCCTGGGCGTCGCGCTCATTCCCGAAAGCCGCAAGACGCAAGGCCTGGCGCTGATCCGTTCGGTGGGTGAAAACCTAGTGCTGGCCAGCCTGCCGAAGCTGTTTCCGTCGGGCTGGTTCTCGCCGCGCAAGGCGGCGCGGCAGGCGCGCGAGCTGATCGCTCGCCTTCGCATCGCCACACCGGGACCGGAGCGCCGCGTGCAGGTGCTCTCGGGCGGCAACCAGCAGAAGGTGGTGATCGGCAAATGGCTGAGTGCGGAATCGAAGCTCTACATCTTCGACGAGCCCACGCGCGGCATCGACGTCGGCGCGAAAGCCGAAATCTTCGCGCTGATCGATGCGCTCGTGAAGAAGGGCGCAGCGGTGTTGATGATTTCCTCGGAGCTGCCGGAAATCGTGAACGTCTGCGATCGCACCTACGTCATGCGCGAAGGTCGCGTGGCGGGTCACCTGGCCCGTGGCGACATGACTGAACAAGCCATCCTGACCCTGGGAATGCACCATGCGTGAACTGACTCTCCAAACAGATGCCGGCGGCGGCCTGTCGGCCTGGATGAACCGGCTGCGGCGCGGCGGTAGCGCCAGCGGCGCCCTGGTGATGCTGGCCGGGCTGTGTGTGTTCTTCGGGCTGCTGGCGCCCAACTTTCTCGACGGCGCCAACCTGTTGAACGTGGCGGTGCAGTCGACCATCCTGCTGCTCATCGCGCTGCCGATGACGCTGATCATCATGACCGAGGGCCTGGACCTGTCCGCCGGTGCGGTGCTCACGCTGGCCAACGTGGTGCTGGCGACCATCGCGGTGAAGACCGGTGGCGTGGGACTCGCGCTGCTGGCCGCGCTCGGCGTCGGCGCGCTGTTCGGCCTGCTGAACGGCACCCTGGTCGCCCGCCTGGGCATTCCGCCCTTCGTGGCCACCCTGGGAACGCTTGGCGTGGCACAGGGCCTGGCGCTGGTGATCACCGACGGCCAGAGCGTGGTCGGCATCCCCGACGCGGTGCAGATGTTCTACAGCGGATCGCTGTTTGGCGTGCCGTCGCCGATCTGGGTGGCCGTGGTGGCCTACCTGGTGTTCCACGCGGTGCTCTACCGCACGCGTTTCGGTGCCTATGTGTTCGCGCTCGGTGGCAACCGGGAGGCCTTGAGCCTGGCCGGTGTCCGCGCACGCGGCTACCTGATCGCCGTGTACGTCATTGGCGGTTTGATGGCGGGCCTGGCGGCCTTGCTGCTGACGGCGCGCATCAGCTCGGGCCATCCCACCGCCGCGCTGGGCATGGAGTTCGACGCCATCGCGGCCGTCGCCGTGGGGGGCACCTCGTTCGAGAAAGGCAAGGGCTGGTTGCTCGGCACGCTGATCGGTGTGCTGGCCGTGGGCGTTCTGCGCAACGGGCTGAATCTGATGGGTGTGACCTCGGCGGTCCAGGTGGCGGCGATCGGCTTCCTGGTGATCTTCGCCTTGATGATCGACGCGATGCGCGGGAGGACAGCATGAGCACCACCTTGAATACCGCCCAGACGGCGGCCACGCAGGCCAGCGGCGGTGTGTGGAACGCGCTGCCCGATCCCGTGCGCAGCGTGGTCTTCCGCTTGCTGGCACTGGGGCTCCTGTGCCTGGTGCTCAGCCTGGCCAGCGATGCGTTTCTCACCAGCGCGAACATCGTGAACGTGCTGCGGCAGGCGGCGCTGCTGTTCCTGCTGGCGTCGGGCCTCACGCTGGTGATCCTTACCGCTGGTCTGGATCTTTCGGTCGGCGCCAATGTCGCGATGAGCGCCTGTCTGGCCGCGACCCTGATGAAGTCGACGGGATCGATCGCGGTGGCAGTGTTTGCCGGCCTGGGTTGCGGGCTTCTGATCGGCGTCGCGAACGGGCTTCTGATCACCCTGGTCCGGATTCCGCCGTTCATCGCGACCTACGGAATGCTCTGGATTCTTCATGGCATCACCTACTGGTTCATGAAGGGCGAAACCATCCATGGTTTCCCGCCCGCCTTCCGGGCCGTGGGCAGCGGCTACTGGCTGGGCATCCCGATCCCGGTGTACCTGATGGGGGTGTTCCTGCTGATCGGTGTGCTGTTCGCGCAGCGCACGCGCTGGGGCCAGGAGATCCACGCGGTGGGCGCGAACCCCGAGGCCGCACGGCTGTCGGGCGTGCCGGTGAAGCGCCGCCTGGTGCTGGTGTACGCGGTCAGCGGCGCGATGGCCGGGCTGGCCAGCCTGATCTACCTGGCGCGGCTGAACTCGGCCGAAGCCGACGTGGGTGAATCGCTCACCCTGCCCGCGATCGCCGCGGTCCTGATCGGTGGCACCTCTCTGTTCGGTGGCGTGGGATCGGTGTTCGGCACCTTGATCGGCGCGCTCATTCTCACCCTCGTGCTCAACGGCATGAACCTGCTCTCGATCAGTGCCAGCTGGCAACCCGTGGTGACGGGCGTGATCGTGGTTCTGGCGGTATTTCTCGACAACCTCACTCGAAAAGGAGACGCAAGATGAAGACAAAAATGATGATTCGCATGGCATTGCCGCTGGCCGTGGCCTGCGCTGCCGCACCCAGCTTCGCCGATGGCGAACGCATCGCGGTGTTCACCAAGAACCAGACCAACCCCTTCTTCCAGGCGGTACGGCTGGGTGCCGACTCGGCCGCGAAGCAGATGAACGCCAAGGTCACCCACTACGTGCCGACCAAGCCGGACAGCATTCCGGAACAGATGAGCCAGGTGGAGGACGTGATCGTCAAGAAGCCCGATGCGATCGTCTTCACGCCGGTTGACTACAAGGCCATGGTGCCGGCCGTGTCGAAGATCAACGGCGCCAACATTCCCGCGGTGAACGTCACCGACCGCAGCGAAAGCGGCAAGTTCCTCGCCTTCGTCGGCGCCAGCGACTACAAGCTCGGTCTGGAGACGGCCCGGCACCTCGTCCAGGCCCTGGGCGGCAAGGGCAACCTGGTGGTGCTCGAAGGGGTCAAGGGTTCGCTCACCAGTATCGACCGCGTGCGCGGGTTCAACGACGCCGTCAAGGACGCGCCGGGCATCAAGGTGCTGGCCTCGCAGCCCGGCAACTACCAGCGCCTGCAGGCCTTGCAGGTGATGGAGAACCTGATGCAGTCGCACCCCCGGATCGACGGCGTCTTCGCCGCGAACGATGCCATGGCCGCTGGCGTGATCGAAGCGCTGGATGGCGCCAACCGCAAGGCGCTGGTAGTCGGCATCAATGGCACCAAGGAAGCGATCGATGCGATCAAGGCCGGCAAGATGCTGGCCACCGGGGACTACAACGGCTTCATGCAGGGCTGCCTGTCGGCGATGACCGCCGTGCGGCACCTGCGCAAGCTGCCGGTGCAGAGCGAGATCGTCTTTCCCGCCACGGTGATCGACAAGAGCAACTACCAGCGCTGGGAGACGCCCGTCGAATCCCGCAGCTGCCCCACGTGGGAAGAAGCCATCAAATGAACCGTTGCAGGGAGCACTCGTGATCTTCGCATTCCACCTCATCGACCGCAGCGGCGCCGGCGATCTGCGCCAGCGCGTGCGGCCCGAGCACAAGGCCTACCTGGCGGCCGTGGCCGACCGCATTGCCTTCGCCGGGCCGCTGACCGAGGACGATGGCCAGACGATGATCGGCAGCCTGCTGGTCATCGACTTCGAGAGCCGCGAGGCCGCCGAACGCTGGATGGCCGACGAACCTTTCACCAAGGCCGGCCTGTACCAGGCGGTGTCGGTGCTGCCGTTCACCAACCTCTGGACGCAGAAGGCCGGCTTTCCACCGGTCTGAGCAGCATGGCCATCAAGCACATCGTCATGTGGAACCTGCGCGGCGAATCGCCGCAGGAGAAGGCGAAGGCCATCGACCTGCTGCGCGGCAAGTTCGAGAGCCTGCTGGGAAAGATCCCGGGCCTTCTGCACCTGGAGGTGGGTGTGGACTCCAGCGGCGCGGACTACGCCTGCGACGTGGTGCTCTACAGCGTCTTCGACAGCCAGGAATCCCTGGTCTCGTACGCCACCCACCCGGCCCACCTGCGCGTGCGTGACGAGCTGGGCGACTTGCGCATCAGCCGCCATCAGGTGGACTATGTCGTTGGCTGAGACGCTGTCCATGGAGCCTGACTTCCTGATCGTCGGTGGCGGCACCGCGGGCGCTGCGCTCGCGGCACGCCTGTCGGAAAACGCGGCGCGCCGCGTGTTGCTGGTGGAAGCCGGTCGCGATGTGCTGCCCGGCCGCGAGCCGGCCGACATCCGGGATGCTTTTCCGACCGCGACGCTGAACCCGCACTACTTCTGGGACGGCCTGACGGCCGTGGCCAGGGACGGCGGTGCACCGGCCCCATACCCCCAGGCGCGGGTGCTGGGTGGCGGCTCCAGCATCAATGGGCTGTTCGCGTTGCGTGGCGTGCCCTCCGACTATGCGCGCTGGGCCGATGCGGGCGCCTCGGGCTTTTCGTGGGACACCGTCCTGCCGTATTTCCGCAGGGTCGAGAACGACCTCGACCGGCGGGATGCCGCGGGCGGGCCGCACGCCATCGCCCGCGTGCCTCAGGCGCAATGGCCGGCGTTCGCTCGGTCGATGGCCTCGGCGGCGCACCGCCTGGGGCTGCCGCTCGTGCCCGACATCAACGCGCAGCCGGGGGATGGATTTTTCCCCATGCCCAATGCGATCGACACGGACACCCGGGTCACCACGGCGGCGTGTTACCTCACGGCAGCGGTCCGGGCGCGACCGAACCTGGTGATCTGGCCGAACACCCAGGTGACGCGTCTGCACCTCAGCGAGGGACGGGTGTCCGCCGTGGAGGCGGTGCGCGACGGCGCTGCGGTCCGGCTGCAGGCCCGCCGCGTGATTCTGTCCGCGGGTGGCATCCAGTCACCGGCCCTGTTGCTGCGGTCCGGCATCGGACCGGCCGACGACCTGGTCTCGCTTGGCATTCCCGTGGCCAGGGATCGGCCCGGCGTCGGGCGCAACCTGCAGAACCACCCCTACATGTTCTTCGCGCTCACGCTGCCCAGAGGCAAGCGCATGGCTGCGAACCTGCGGCGGTTCGCCGTGGCGGGGATGCGATCCTCTTCTCATCTCCCCGGTGCGCCAGAGGGGGACCTCTTCAACTTCGTGATCGGGCGCGTGAGCGGCCAGGTGTTCGGGCCGAACTTCGCGCTGGTGGGCAGCGCCTTGTATTCACCGAACTCGCGCGGCACGGTCCAGCTGTCGAAGGCTGACCCACGGGCCCACCCGTCGATCAACTTCCGGTTTCTGTCCGATCCCGCCGATGCGCCGCGTATGCTCCAGGCCGCGCGGTGGGCCGAGCGCTTGCTGCGCGACCCGGGTGTCGCGGCCCAATACCAGGAGGCCTTCCTGTTGCCGGGCGCGCTGTCGGTGAAGCAGTTCAACCGATCGGGGTGGACCGGCGAGGCGCTTGCCTTGGCCGCGTCGGCCGCGTCTAACGCGCCGGGACCGTTGCGTCGCGCGATTTTCGGGCGGGCCTTCAAGAGCGGTGGACCGGTGGTTCGGCACGGTGGCGGCCGCGCCATCTCGGACGAACAGATCCTGTCGTCGATCAGCCCGATGGGACACCCCTGCGGCACTTGCGCCATGGGCCGAACCGGGGACCCGATGGCGGTCGTCGATGGGTCATTCCGCGTGCACGGCACCCACAACCTCTTCGTGGCCGACGCCTCGGTGATGCCCCGCATCCCCAGCGCGAACACCAACCTGCCCACCCTGATGCTGGCCGAGATGGCGGCCGAGCGCATCGCGAACCTTTCCAACTGAGGACCACACCATGTTCAACTACTTCAAGGTCTATTCCTGGAATCTCGCGCTCTCCATGGCGCTGGATGCCGGGGCCAACATGGACGAAGTCGACCGCGCGTGCCGGGACCTGCGCGACGTGGACGACGACCAGGCGCATGCCAACGATTTCTTCCGCGCCTGGGAAGCTGGCGCCGCGAAGCTGGCCCGCGCCGCTGCCGAAGACGAGCAGGCCGGACACCTCCTGTCGGCGGCCGAGAAGTACCGTCGCGCCTGTGTGATGTACATCACCGCCGAACGCATTCCGGCGCACGACCACGCGCCCCGGCTCGCCGCCTACGACGAGCTGCTGTGGACCTTCCGCAAATACATCGAATGCGTGGGGGCGAACTGCGAGCGGGTGTCCGTGCCGTTCGGCGAGTCGTTCCTGCCGGCGCTGATGGTCTCGGTGGGCACGGCGCAGACGCCAGCGCCCTGCATCGTGCACTTCAACGGTCTGGACGGCGTCAAGGAGTACCTGTACCTCTGCGGCCTGCCGGCCATGCTCTCGCAGCGTGGCATATCGATTCTTCTGGTGGACAACCCGGGCGTGGGCGAGGCCTTGCGCAAGAACGGCCTGCACAACGCACCCGAGGCCGAGATCCCGGCCGGCGCGTGTGTCGACTACCTGGAGACGCGCGCGGACGTGGACCCCCGGCGCATCGGCATGATGGCGCTCAGCCTGGGCGGCTACCACGCGCCCCGCGCCACGGCCTTCGAGCCGCGCTTCGCCTGCTGCGTGGCCTGGGGGGCCAACCACGACAGCGGCAAACGCTTCCGCGCCCGCATCGCGGGAACCCTCCACGCACAGAAGTCGGTGCCCCACTACTTCGAGCACGTCAAATGGGTGTTCGGGAAAGACAGCGTGGAGGCCTGCGCCGAGGTCTTCGACCGTTTCAACCTCGACGGCGTCGTGGAGCGCATCCGCGTGCCGATCTACATCACCCACGGCGAGGACGACCGCCAGATCGCCGTGGCCGAGGCCCACCGGACGTACGAGGGCTGTGTGAACGCGCCCCGCAGGGAGCTTCGCATCTTCAGCGCCGAAGAGGGCGGTGAACAGCATTGCAGCATCGGAAACATGAGCCTGGCGACGAACGCCATGGCCGACTGGATCGCCGATGTGTTGAAGGCCGTCTGATCCCATTCCCCCCACCCGTTCCACACAAGGAGACACCATGTTCAACCATCTGAAATCCGCTTGCAAGCGCGTGGCACTGGTCGCCGCGCTGGTGCCGGGCCTGGCGTTCGCGCAAGGCGACCTGGTCCGCATCATCGTGCCCATCGGCGCCGGCAACCCGTTCGACACCGCGGCGCGCGCGTTCGCCGAAGGCCTGTCCAAGGTGTCGGGCAAGACGGTGATCGTCGAGAACAAGCCTGGAGCAGGTGGGCGCATCGCGACCGCTGAGGTCGCCAAAGCCAAACCCGACGGGTCGGTTCTGCTGTTCACAACGGCTGGCCATGCCACCAACGCGGGTCTCTACAGCAATCTCTCGTATGACCCGGTCAAGGACTTCACGGCGGTCACGGTGGTCAGCAAGTCGTCCGGTTTTGCGTTGCTGGTGCCGGCCAACTCGCCGTACAAGACCATTCAGGACCTCATCGCTGCGGCCAAGGCGCAGCCCGATCATCTGAACTACGGATCGTTCGGCAACGGCAACACCACCCACGTGATCGCCGCCATGTTCGCGCGCGCGGCGAACCTCAAGCTGATCCACGTTCCGCACCAGTCGCCCGTCAACGATCTCATTGGTGGACACATCCATATGCTGTTCATGGGAGCGTCCACGGCATTGCCACTGCTCAACGATGGTCGGGTGCGGGCGCTGGCAATCTCGTCGGAAGAACGTGATCCGGGGTTCCCGGGCGTGCCCACCTTCCGCGAGCTCGGCATGAACGACGTGGACGTGCCCGCCTGGTCGGGCTTGCTGGCGCCCGCTGGCCTGCCACCCGAGAAAGCACAGGAACTGTTCCGCCAGGCCTCGGAGGCGGTGAAGCAGCCCGCGTATCAGAACAACCTGAAGATGACCAAGGCTCAGGTGGTGCTGTCGTCGCCGCAGGCATATAGCAAATCGCTGGAAGCCGACGTGGTGCGCTTTCGCAAAGTGTTGCCCGAACTCGGCATCAAGGGGGATTGAATGCGTGTGCATCTGATCGGCGCAGGCAAGATGGGCCTGCCCATGGGCCGGCACATGATGGCGGCGGGCCATGTGGTGACGGTGGACGACGTGAGCGAAGCGCAGCTCAGGCAGGCCGTGGCGAGGGGCATGACCGCGGCGCTGGGGGCGGCGGGCATCGAGGGGGCGGAGGTCCTGCTGTCGTCCCTGCCGCACGACGATGCGCTCTGGAGCGCGGCACAAGCGGTGGCCTGCCGCGCAACGCCCGGCGCGACCTACATCGACACGAGCACGGTGTCGCCGGCGATGTCGGCCCGTGTGGCAGACCTGCTGGCACAACAGGGCATCGTCTACCTGCGCGCCACGGTGTCAGGCAACAACGTGATGGCGGAGGCGGCCCAGCTGACGCTGCTGGTCTCGGGGCCAAAGGATGCTTACGAACGCATGCTGCCGCTGCTGAGGCTCCTCGGGCCGAACCAGTATTGGCTGGGCGAGGCGGAGCAGTCCCGGCTCATGAAGCTGGTGGTGAACCTGATGATCGCGCAGACCAGCGCCATGCTGGCCGAATCGCTGACCCTGGGCAGCAAAGGCGGCCTGCGTTGGGAAGACATGTGGGACGTGCTGACGCACAGCGCTGTGGCCTCTCCCATCGTGAAGGCCAAGTCCGCGCAACTGGTGCAGCGCGATTTCTCGCCGACCTTCACCGTGATGCAGATGGTCAAGGACATCGGCCTGATCCTGGACGAGGCCCAGCGGCTGCAGGTGCCGTTGCCCCAGACGGCGCTGACCTTGCAGGCACTGCACGCCGCCGCGGCCAACGGCGATGCGGGCGCGGACTACGCGGCGGTGATCCGCTGCGCGGAGCGCTCGGCGGGCTTGGTGTGAATGAATTGAAACAACGAGACAACAAACATGAATGACATTCTTCGTCGGCAGGAAGTGACCTCCATCAACGTCGGTGGGCAGCAATCGCAGGCCATCACCGAGGACATCCCTATCATCGACGTGGGGGCCTACCTGAAAGGTGTGCCGGGCGCACTGGAGGCCGTGGCCAGCCAGATCCGCAAGGCCTGCACCGAGATCGGCTTCTTCTACATCGTGAACCACGGTGCGTCCGCGGACACCGTGAGCGGTGCGTTCAAGGCCATGGAGAGCTTTTTCATGCTGCCGGCATCGGAGAAGAACAAGGTGCGCATGAACGAGCACCAGGCGGGTTGGCAGGCGCCGAATGTCGCCATTCATGGCGACAGCTTCGACAAGGTGGTGAAGCCCCAGGCCACCGAGGCCTTCAAGTTCGGCCAGGAGCTCGAGTCATCGGATCCCGACCATCGGGGCGAGCGGCGCTTTCGCGGTCACAACCAGTGGCCCCAGGCGCTGCCGGAAGAGGACAAGCAGGCCTTCCTGCGTTACTACGCCGAATTCGATGCGCTGGCGAAGCGATTGCTGGCACCAGTGGCGGTGGCCTTGGGTCAGGCGCCGGACTTCTTCGACGCGCCGTTCCGCCGGACCGACTCGGTGATGCGCAGCGCCTACTACCCGGTGGTCCAGCCGGAAGAAAACCAGTTCGGCCTGCCGGGGCACACCGACCTGAGCTTCCTGACCCTGATCCCGCCGGCCACGGCACCCGGACTGCAGATCCTGACCGCGGCCGGGACCTGGATCGAACAACCGCTCGTGGAAGGCGGCATTCTGGTGAACACGGGGGACACCCTGAGAACCTGGTCCAACGACCAGTTCATCGCCACGCCGCACCGTGTGCTCGCATCGACCGAGGAAGAGCGCTATTCGGCGATCTTTTTTCTGTACCCGAACCTGGATGCCACCATTTCCTGCGTGCCGACCTGCTGCAGCGAAGACTTCCCGAAGCGGTATGCCGATCAGAGCTTCGCGGACTTCTACGCGCGCTACGCCGCCAGCAACTTCGGGTACGCCGAGAAGAAGGCGTAGCTAGTGCGCGGCGTCGGCCATCGACAGGGGGTGCTCCTTCGATGGTCCACGCCGGCCCCCTTCAGGGTACCCGGGCGTTCGATCGAAGCTGGTCCATTTCCGGTCGTGGTCCATGCGCTCGAAGTGCTCGGCCATGAAGTCGATGAAGGTCCGGACCTTTGCGGACATGAGCCGCCGGCTCTGGAAGGCGATGTTGATGTTGAGCCGGGGCAGGTCCCATTCGTCCAGCACCGACACGAGCCGGCCCGCGACGAGATCGTCGTAGAGGATGTACTTGGGTTGCACCAGGATGCCCATGCCGTCGAGGGCGGCCGCGCGAAGAACCTGCCCTTCGTTGGACTCCAGCAGGCCATGGACCTTGATGCTGCGGACTTCGTCGCCGCGGCGGAAGGTGAGATCGTTGGGGTGGTTGCTGTAGGTGTAGAGAAGGATCGGCCGGTTCGCCAGCTCTTCGATGCTGCGCGGCGCGCCATGCGCGTCGAGGTAGCCCGGTGAAGCCGCCAGGATGCGGCGGGTGGAGGCGAGGCGGCGGATGGTGACGTTGGAGTCGTTCTCGAACTCGCGCGTGCGGATGGCGACGTCGATATTGTTGTCGATCAGGTCGTAGTACCGGTTGGCCACTTCCACGTGGACCTTCACCTGCGGATACCGGTTCGTGTACGCCTTGAGAAGTGGTGCGATGTGGTGCACCGAGAACGACAGCGACGCCGTCAGGCGCAGCGTGCCGGCGGGGCTGAGCGCCGAGGCGTTGGCCGCCGCTTCGGCCTCGCGCATATCGGCAAGCAAGCCTCGGCAGCGCTGGTAGAAGTCCTTGCCGACCTCCGTCAAGGTGAGGGAGCGCGTGCTGCGGTGAATCAACCGGGCGCCGACCCTGTTCTCCAGCGACGTGAGGTGCCGGCTGGCCGCCGCGTTCGAAAGTTTCAGGGCTTCGGCCGCGCGCGACATGCTGCCGAGCTCCGCGGTCCGCACCAGCAGCTCCATCTCGGTCCATCGGTCCATGTCGACTCCCGCTTCGGCCTCAGGCGGCCTCGACCCGGCGCTGGACCTCGCGGATCCAGTGGGAGAACTCGCAGGCGAGATGCCATTGGTGTTCCCGGATCATGTGCCCGGGCGTGGGTTGCGGAAACTCCACCATCAGGCGGGCAAGTGCGCCGTGCCCATCGTCGCGGAACTGATGGCGGACACCGCCGATGACCGTGCCATCGCCCAGGCGGGCGGTGCCGGTCGACTGGTAGGGAAACGCGGCATCGCGCGGCGTCTTCAAGCCCGAATCGTCATCGAACCGCATGAAGAACTGGGCCGGGAAGGGCGAGCCACCGGTGGTCTCGATGACCTCCAGCACATTTGCGCGCGGCTCCAGCACGTAGTGGTCCGGGCAGACCAAGAGGTTGATTCTCCGGTTGGCCGGGGAGTCGACCGACATCAGGTCGTCGATGCCCTGCGACAGCTGTTGCGCGTTGCAACCGGCGACCCGCATCTCGACCACGCACGGTTTGCGCCGCGCACCGGACAGTCTAAGGATGAGCTTGGTGGAGAAGGCAGACATGCGCAGCTTGCCTTGCAGGCGTTCGCGCAGGCCGGGACGGCCCAGCTGCTCCTTGAGGCGCAGCAGTTCCTCGCGCAAGGAAGAGAGGTCGCTCGCATTGCCCTGGGCGGGGGCCTGGATCTTGAGCGCGCGCCGCAGCTGGGCGAGCACCACCTGGCTGCGGCGGCGCTCCCATTCGTCGATCTGGACCGGCGTGACCAGGTCGCCGTCGATTCTTACTTCCAGGCGGTTGCTCATGGACTTGTCTCCTCACGCGGTGGCGGGTAGTCGGTTTAATAACTGAACGAATGACCAAGTATAGGTGAGATACACATGGAATGGCAATAATTAAAGTGGTTGGTCAATGGTTCAGTTAATATGGAGCCATGATCAAGCCAGCCACATCGGGTGAACGTGCCAGCCTGCCCGGAGCGGCCCGTCCGAATGGGCGCAAGTCCGGAGACGCGACGCGCGAACGGATGCTGGACGCCGCCGAGGTCTTGTTTGCGCTGCATGGCTTTCATGGCACGTCGATGCGGGAGGTGGCCGTGCAATCCGACGCGCGCCTGGCGCTGGTGGCCTACCACTTCGGCACCAAGGAGGCCTTGTTCGATCGCGTGGTGGAGCGCCGGGCTTCCTACATGGCGCACCAGCGCATGCAACTGCTGGACGCGGCGCGTGGTCGAGCGGGAAGTGGGCCGATGGCGCTGGAAGACTTGGTCAATGGCTATGTGCACCCCTTCGTCGAGCGCAGCAGCAATGGTGGCCAGGGCTGGAAGCACTACGCCCTGCTCGTGGCGCGCGCTTCGAATGCGCCCGACTACGCCAAGGTGATCGGCGTGCACTACAACGCCGTGGCGCGGCTGTTTCTGGCCGAGTTTCTCCGCGCACTTCCTGACGTGGAGGAGGAGCGGGTTTATCACGCCTTCAGCTTCATGGTGGGCACCATGCTGTCGCTGGTGGCCGAACCCGGGCGCGTGGAGAGCCTGTCGTCAGGCCGCTATGTGTCTCATGACCTGGAGCGCGTGTTTGCGACCATGCTGCCGTTCCTGGTGGCGGGATTCAGGGACCTGGCTTCTTCGACGATCGTCATGCGGGCCTGACTCCCGCGAGTCCGATCGGACACCTCCGTCAGGTGAACGGAGCACTGAAGAAGCGTGGGCCGCTCCTCCGATCAGCGTTGCTAAAAGTGCCTTTGGGGGCCTGAGGCGGAGGAACTCCGGTTTTCGACAATATTTACCGCGAGTCTCTGGACGACAAGTTCGGGCAGCCATGGGTTTTCGACTTTGGTCGCGCACACTTTGGCAGCAATCCCTTGGCAGACCGCGTCAATGCTTGATCCCCGTTTCCGACTTTATTTGGCGAGAACAGTGGCGCTGAGCCCAAGCATCGGCTGCTGGGGCCCTTTCAGGCAACATGAGTGCCATCTGCCGCGAAACGGCTCGCCAACCGGTAGCGAAGGCCAGGGTGCAGCAAACGAAGGTAGTTGATAACCGTTCCTCGCTTCCAGGTCCGGCGCGTCAATTGCAGGCAGGGGCCGTCTGGATCCATTGCCAGTCTCTGTGCCTGCTCTGGCGTCGGTAGGACGGCATCGACGAGATGCTCGATCTCATCGTATGGAACGTGGCGCACAAGATACTCGCTGGGCGTGATCTTCGAGAAATCCTGATCGAGTATGGCTGGAACAGCGCGCAGATTGACGTAACGGTCTTCGAACTGAACCGGCAAGCCGTTCTCGAGGTGCAAACAGATGCAGTGAAACACGTTCTCGCCAACACGGATGTCGAGCCATGCTGCAACGTCGGGTGCGGCAGGAACTTGTTCCGCGCTGATCAACGAGAAGCCGTATTCGTGACCTCGTCCTCGGATGTCACTGGCAATGCTTGCCACCTGCAGAAGCGTTGAATGCGGCTTCGCTTCCGCAACGAAACTGCCCACGCCTGGCACCCGCACGATCTTGCCTTGGCCTACCAGCTCCCGCAACGCACGGTTGACGGTCATCCGGGCCACGCCGAACTGGGCTACCAGCTCCTGCTCCGATGGCAGTCGATGACCGGGTGGCCATTCACAATCCTGAATTCGGCGTGCGATGTGCTCTTTTACTTGCGCATACAGCGCAAGCCCGGGCGTCGGGGAAGGCGCCGCTGGGGCTGACGCTGGAAACGAATGCGGTGTCTTCGAATTCATGCGCCATGCATCCCGGGGATCGGCTTGACAGCCTGATCTCCCCTTGAGCGCCCATGGGGACGCCCTCTGCACGAGGGTCGGTGACTACTCAATTTTTGCCCCCGAGATCTGGACCATTTCCTTCCAGAATTTGGCGTCTTTTGCGATCAAGGCGCGTGTGGATTCGACACCGTCGGTCGTGGCAAGCACCAAACCGGAACTCTTGAGGCGGGCAGCCAGATCTGGCGTGGCGCTTCGGGCCACGACTTGCGCAATGGCACTCGTCACGGCGGGGCTCATGTTGGCTGGGCCAGTCAGCGCATTCCAGGATTGCAAGTCCACATCCGCCAGTCCGAGATCCGCAAACTCTCCCATCCCCGGTACATCGGGCATCAAGGGACTGCGCTCTCGGCTTCCAACAGCAATGGGTATCAACCGCCCGGAATTGATGTGGGGCATCAAGGCCGGCATGAAGTCGAACACCATGTCAATTTGCCCACTCAGCAGGTCGTTCAAGGCAGGTGCGCCACCGCGATAGGGCACGTGCAGTATGTTGGCGCCCGTGCGCTTGGCCACAGTGGCAATCAGCAGATGCCCTGGCGAGCCATTGCCCGCGGACCCCTTGCTCAACTGGTGCCCCGGCTTTTTGCTCCACTCAATCAAGCTGCGGAAGTTTGTCCAACCATTTTCTTTTGCTCGTTCGGCGGTCACGCAGCACACGACGGTGGATGTCACCAGGCGGGCAATGGGTGTCAGATCTTTTGCTGGATCGTAGGGTGCCTGTGAAAGCATCAAGGGCAGTGCAGTGAAGAACGAGACGTTCAGAACCCCCAGCACGCTGCCATCCGCCGGCGCTGACTTGATCGCCTGAATGCCTATCAGGCCACTGGCACCTCCTCGATTGTCAACAACGATGGTCTGACCGGAAGTCGCCGAATATGAACTCGCCCAATTGCGGGCGATGACGTCGGCTGCCCCACCGGCCGGAAACGGCACCACCCAGCGCATTGCACTGCGACCGGGAGTCGATTGGGCGCTTGCCATAAAGGGTGAGGCAAGGGCGAGCGACAGGAGGGATCTGCGGTTGAACATGGTGGTGGTCCTGTGAAGATGTTTTTGGATCTCAGGGAGGAAGACGGAGTGCGTTATTCATTGCCGATGTATGCCGTGGCGTCGATCTCCACCAGGCAATCGGGCGACCCCAGTCCACTCACAATGCAGGAGACGCGGTGAGGAGGGTCCGTGTTGAAGTTGGCGAAATAGACCTCGTTCATGGGCGCCCAGTTGGTGCGATCGGTCACGTATACCGTGCACTTGACGATGTCGCGCAGGCTGCCACCTGCTTCCTCGACCAGTGCCTGGATGTTGTCGATGGCTTGCTGCGTTTGCGCGCGCACGTCGCCCACGACGAACTGGCCCTGCAGGTTGCGCCCCGTCGAGCAGACGAACAGGAATCCCCCCGCAAGGGTGGCCTGCGCGAATGGCAAGGAAGGCTTGAAGACTCGTTCTGATGCGATAGCGCGTTTGGGCATGGTCGTCCTTGATCACGAAAATTTTTGTCAATGTATAGGGCAGGCTATTCCTGTATATACAGGGTAAATACTTATCTGCAGGCCGGATGCCGATGGCCGGCGGTTCTGCGGCGGAATGGACGCCGGCCCTCACATCGTCTCGGCGAACAGTTCGCGACCGATGAGCATGCGGCGGATTTCGCTCGTGCCCGCACCGATCTCGTACA